>JADHVS010000060.1 GCA_016783865.1 Bacteroidales bacterium | reverse complement strand
CTTGTATCCATTTATCATACAACTACTAATCAATATCAGCATTAATATCATTTTCAATATGTTTGAATTACTATGCAATTTTCTGGACATTATGGTTTTTCCGGATTAAGTGTTTTCCCTGATCGTGTTCCAACCGAAGAACCCTATTACCAAGAAACAAATGAAAGGTAGGCAAAAGCTTGCACGGGTACTGGACAACATAAAATCTCCGATTGTAAAAGATGGCATATCTATAATTGCTCCCTGCAGAGGTGGCAGAAGAGAACCTCCACCAATTGCCAAAATTAATCCAGCCGATCCAATTTTAGCATCATCTCCCAATCCTTTAAGTGCAATACCATAAATTGTGGGGAACATCAAGGACATACAGGCAGAAATTGCTACCAGTGAATAGATACCTACCATCCCGGAAATGAAAATGGCGCCCAATGTGAATACACCACCACCCATAGCAAGGATCATGAGCAACTGACCCGGATTGATGAATTTTAAAATGTATGTACAAATAAACCGGCTACTGACAAAAATGACCATAGCCACCATATTATAAGATTGCGCATCCTCTTTGGTCATTCCCAATTCATTAACTCCATATTGAATAATGAAGGTCCAACACATGATCTGTGCCCCCACATAAAATGCCTGGGCAATGACACCATCCTTGTAATGCCTATTTGAGAATAATCGATTTAAAGTTGGTTTAAGATCCAATTTACTTTCATCTGAAGAATTTGATCCCGGTAATTTTGAAAATAAAAAAATGAAAAATACCACACTAACAACTATTCCCAAGATCAGATATGGATCAACTATCACATTCAAATCATTTTGTTGAATTTTGGAAAAGGCATCCGGATCATTTTGTGCCAATTCTAGCCGGGATGTTTCTGAAGCAGGGTTTAATTGAGCTAAAATAAATTCCTTCGCAACAAACATCCCTGTCAAGGATCCCAATGGATTAAATGCTTGTGCAAAGTTTAGACGTTGTGTGGCGGTGCTTTCATCCCCCAGGGACAGGATGTAAGGATTTGCGCTGGTTTCAAGAAAAGATAATCCACAGGTCATGATAAAATAGGCAATAAGAAATGCTTCAAAAACCATCATTTTTCCTGCAGGGATAAAAAGAAAGCATCCAATGGAGTACAAAGCTAATCCCATGAGAATAGCTTGCTTATAATTAAATCTTTTAATAAAAATCGCTGCAGGAATCGCCATAAGGCAATACCCGCCATAGAAGGCAAATTGCACCAGCGCACTTTCAAAATGACTGATCAATAAAATGTTTTTGAAAGCTGCAACCAGTGGATTCGTTATATCATTGACAAATCCCCAAAGTGGAAACAACAGCCCTACAAGAATAAAAGGCATTAAAAATGGTTTGGTGATTACTTGCCTAGACTTTGCTGAATACTTATTCATATGGGTAAAATTTTTCTTTATTTCCACAGATTACCATCATTACCCACAAAATCTGCACCCATTTTGTAGATATAATATGCAATTTGCTGGACATTATGGTTTTTCCGGATTATAGGCTTTATTGAAATCGCTCATGCTTTTGGGTGTCTTATCCCATGGCTGAGCCGGTGTGGGGTCATATTTCGGTCTGGCATCTTTTTCCGGAAATGAAGCTGCTGCTGCAATCAATTTATTTTTTGCAGCTATCACGTTGACATCCGCACTTGACAGCAGGTCAATTTTTTCATCAGGATCAGCATGTAAATCAATCAGTTTCTCCGGCTGACGGTCTTTGCCAACAAACAGTTTATACTGTTTATCCCTGATCACACGGTCCCTGTATTCAAGCATGGGCTCAACTCCTCTTTCTGTCAGCTTCGCAGGGTGCCCTCCCATGGCCATTATCCATTCCCTCTGGGAATCATTTGAATTACCAACCAAGTGAGATGCAATGGATTTACCATCCAACTGCCAGTTTTCAGGTAATTCAGCACCACCGAGTTCTGCGAATGTTGGCAGTAAATCTGTGAAATCTGATAATGCATCACTTACAACGCCCGCAGGAACAATTCCAGGCGCATTGACGATAAACGGTGCATTTACCCCTGATTCAAATGTAGTGGCCTTACCACCGCGAACTTCCCGTCCATCCATTTTATTTCTGAAATTCTTGACAGTACCATTATCAGTTGTCCAGATGATGATAGTATTTTCCCGTATACCCAAATCGTCAATCGCTGAAACAAGTTTCCCAGCCAGAGTATCTACATAGCGAACCATGGCAGCCATTTTTTCTTTTTTACCTTCCACATCCGGCTCATCAGGAGTGGTAGTCAATGGTGGATGAGGTAAAGCCATTGGATAGTACATCATCATCGGTTCATCTTTATTCTTTTTCATAAAATCGATAAGAAAATCTGTGAATACATCCTCACCAAACTGACCTTCATAGGTTTTGCTACCTTCTCGGGTGTTTAAATATGCATCCCAGTATCTTTCAGCACTAGCATCAACACCGGTTTCATATCCCGTCCACATACACCAGTCATCGAACCCATGTTTTTCCATGGCATCAGGTGTAACGCGGAAATCATTGACCTGCCATTTACCGGCTGCTGCTGTTTTATATCCGGCTGTTTTCATTACCTTGGCAAATGTTGTATTATGATTCCAGTCGAAATGACAACCAGCACCCCAGCGCGGCACATCCCAATGATTTACCCAGCCATTGTTGTAAGGATATTGTCCTGTTAAAAGTGTTGCCCTTGTTGGTGTACATTGGGGCATACAGTAAACATTCTCAAATCGCATTCCACCTGCTGCAAGCTTATCGATATTGGGTGTTTCAATTCCTTCTGCACCGTAACAACTTATCCATTCTTTTCCTAGGTCATCCGCCATGATAAAGAGAATATTTGGCTTTTGGTGTTTTTGTAATTTTCCAATTGATAAATCAAACCCAGACAAAGCAATTGCCGCACCGCCCACACCCATAGCTTTCAAGAAATCTCGTCGTTTTATATTTTGCATCTATTTTCTCCTACTTGAATTAATCCTTAAACTATTATTTGGTTATGAATGATTCTCATTACATTATTCTTCTCACCTGCACATAATAGGCGCCGAAACTTTCACCCCTATCATCCGTAAACCAGGTCTGTAATTTTGTTTTACCCGTATCCAATGAAACCTGAAAAGATACAGACTCAGCATGCTTTACCACGGTTTCCGTCTCATCAACATTTGCAATTTTTAGCCGGGCGCTGACAATTTGTAGTGCTTTACCTTCACCAACTTCTGTTACGTGCGATGTTTTCTTTTTTCCCAGAACACCTGCAGTTATTGGAATCCGCAATTCGGTTGGCCAACGCCGCAGAGAAATCTCATATTCCCCTTTTTCAGCGACACTTACTGCCCAAAATCCATTCGCTTTAAGTGCATTTCGTATCTGGCGCTGATGCCATGGTTGTTTTTCCTCTGTATGCCAATCATGCCCGGTTAAAGTTGCAGGATTTTCTTGAGTTGTGCCAAGAACGATGTAACAATACTCACTGAATCGTTTGGAAATATCCATCCACCATTTTTCATAAGCTTTGCGCAAGTTTTGAACCGTTGCAGGATGAGAACCAGAAATATCGCGTAACTGCCCAGGATCATCTGTAATATCGTACAACTCCCGACCATTAATCATCCGCCAGCGCTCATTCATCACCACGCTCTTTCGCCACTTTTGAGGATTTTCAATCCGCTGCGAATCAACAACCAGAACCCGTTCTGGCCATGCCTTTGCTTTTGTTTGTAATAATGGAGTGATGCTGGTTCCATCGAACTTCAAGTTTTTAGGCTTAGTGATCCCACACAGGTCCATCACTGTCGGCATGAGATCAAAATGTGCTGTGAGCTTTTTAATATCCTTTCCACCTGCAATCCCCCCTTGTGGCCAATGGATAAAACAAGGAACCCTGTGACCGCCTTCATAGGGCCAGTTTTTATGCCCGCGCATTCTCGCGTTATATCCTTTTCCTCTGACCCAACCGTCCTTATCGACGTTTACACCTATGCTAGTGCCATTGTCCGTCAGGTAAACAAATATTGTGTTTTCCTTGAGCTCGAGGGTTTCCAACTTTTGGTCAAGCCGTCCCATGTTTTCGTCAATGTTGGCAATCATGCCATAAAACCTAGCTCTCTTCTCTGACAAACCCGCGTCCTTATAGGGCTGACTATATTTTTCCGCGACATGGAAAGGGCCGTGCGGCGCATTGGTTGAGATGTAGCAGAAAAAAGGATGATTCTTGTTGGTTTCAATAAATTTAATCGCATTGTCGAACCATATATCCGTGCAATAGCCTTTGAACTTTTTGTACTTACTATTATATAAATAAGTGTCATCGAAGTAGTCGTTATCCCAGAAATCCGGAGCCTGACCAATGCCACCACCGCCGTGGATCAAGACTTCGTCAAAGCCTCTGTCTTGCGGTCGGAATGGGTAATTGTCGCCAAGGTGCCATTTACCGAAAATGCCGGTTTTGTAGCCATTGTTTTTCAATACATCCGCAATTGTCACCTCATCTTCGCGCAAAAGAGAACGTCCCATTATCGTATGCCATACCCCTGTCCGGTTGTTGTAGCGTCCTGTCATGAGCGATGCTCGAGTCGGAGCGCATGACGGGCTGACGTGAAAATTGGTCAAACGCATACTTTGGTGGTGCAACCAATCCAGGTTTGGTGTTTTGATGATTTAATTGCCGTGGCAGCCTAAATCACCGTATCCTTGATCATCCGTTAAAACAAAGATGACATTCGGCCTACTTATCTGGCTGGAAGCAAGCTTTGGCAAAATCAAAGCCGCAGTGCCTAGACTCGCTTTTTTTAAAAATTCACGACGTTTTATTTTTTCAGATAGATTCATTTAAATTTCGGCTGGTCAACGCGCATCTATTTTCTCCGGGTTGAATTGATTCTACTATACTCGTCGAAACGGATGTTCTCTTGCTTATATTTTCTATCCTGAATCGCTTGGCTTAAATCACATCTAAATCCTATCAAATAGGCCCAGGGCCGTGTTTTTGATTGCGAAATATGAGAAATACCCCAGGTGAAACCTTGGCCATTTTTCGTATTTGCATACTTATCGGGGCAATACAATCCAGCCGCATCCGGAGGGAGTACAACATGTGCTTTGACTTCAAAATTCACGCCATCAGCTGCCCACTGCAGAGTATTTTTCTCAGGGCCATTTGCCGTGATGAGCGTCGCCACACCTTCTTTGTATGGCCAAACCAATGCTTCATGTCCGCTGGCAGAAACCGGATTGAGCGCATGTTTGATAAAAGGGCCTTCTGGTTTTTCTGCTATCGCCAGGCCCATTGAAAAATTTGGATAAGGCTTGGGCAAATCACACCCGAAAGGCTCTGGCTTTTCACTACCCAGTCCCATCGGATGCGCTTTGTAGTACATCCATATTTTACTATTCCGCACGATCAAATTGGGGTCGTGAACCTTTTGACTATCGAAATCACCATAGGATTCGATCATCGAACGACTTTTAGTCCCAATCAGCCATTTGCCAGATTTACCTGGTTTCAAAACAGGCTCGGGATGCCGATGCCAGGGGCCTTCCGGATTTTCGGCCCAGCTCATTCCGATAACATTCTTCGTGCGCTCGGTATAGGGAAATTTCACTGCCTGATAGTAGAGATAGTATTTGCCTTTATAAGCTAAAATATCAGGAGTAAAAACACTTCTATCATCAAATTCACCGTCTGGACCAGGTTTGACGGAAGCTCCTTGTTCTTTCCAGTTGATTCCATCAGCGGAAGTAGCATAGTAGATCGAACACATGTCCCAAGTTGTAGCCGGTAATTTCTTATTTGCTTTCTGATAACCTACTGGTGGGTCTATTTTTTGACTTCTGGTATAGTATATATAGTATTTATCATCAATTTTTATAACTGTACTTGGGTCACGCCTTGAAATACCCTCTTCATATTCCAGACCCTTTAATGGATAGTAACTAAAATTGGTGAAAAATTCATTCAGTTGTGGTTCCGTCTGATTCCAGAGATTGATATAGCGCTCCATTGAAGCACTGACCCGCTTGCCATCATAATATCCATCCAGGCTGTTACGAATTAACGAATCACCTGAACGCAAATCTTGAGCGAAAGATGATTCCAAAGAAAATGCCACGATCAAAAATGACGTTGTGATGATGATATTTTTCATGTCGGTAATAACCATCGTGGTTTCTATTCTGTTAGAGGCTGCAGGATCACCGATCGCAGCAGCATTAGGTTATTGCTTTTTATATTTTCAGGAGTAATAGATAATTTGTAGGCGCCTGCCTTTTCGAATTCAACATCTCCAAGTGAATAGCTTGACAGTTCAGGCTTTCTCATCGTAATTCTTTTTTTCTTGGTCGTTGGTTTGACAATTCCTGCAAGACTTTGATTCCCGACCACTACTTTAAAGCGACTACCTGCGTTGGATTTTGTGCAAGCATAGTTCAAGTCAACCCTAAATTGGCCCGGCTTTTCAATCAAAAAATCCCACTTAATTTTATCCTGACGAGAAGACCAGTTGTCAATATAGTCGCCTTCGCGTGTTCCCCAACCGAGCACGTAATTCGCATTTTTTCCGTCAATCTTTGCTTCCCAGGCTCGAAGTTCCAGCAAACCGTTCTTGTTCTGACGGATTTGATTATCGACCTCTGGTGAGCCTGTAATTTTCAACACAACTACGCTAGCGCTGGCATCCGGCATTTGCATGCCAACCTCGATAATCACATCAAGCGCTTCCTTCGTAGTCGGCAACGGTTTTTTCGCGGGATCACTGAGTAAATACGCTGTCTCAATTTTGTTTTTCAACCCAGGTACACGCAGTTTGCCATCTTGGGGCCAATTATAAACGTGCAAATAAAGTGTCTGGCCTTTTATCGTGCATCGACCCCAATCCAGTTTTCGAAAAACCGTTTGCGTCGTACCGTAGATACTCTCACCATTAACTTTCATCCAATCACCCATATCTCGTAAACGCTCGATTTCCATTGGTGTTAACGTTCCATCCGGGTTTGGTCCGACATTCAGCAAAAAATTGCCGCCTTTTGACGCAATATCGATTAGCATGCGAACCAGTTCTTTCTTCGATTTGTAAGTCACATCTTTACCTTTGTACCAGAAACCACGGTCATTGCTAATAGTGATATTCGATTCCCAATAGCCTGGAAATCCCATTGCAGGGATTCGTTGTTCCGGTGTGGCAAAATCGCCATGCAGATTGACGCCACGATTGTTGATAATCAAATCCGGATTCATAACGCGCATCATTTTGACCAAGTCGGTCATATCTTTTTTGACGCGTGGATGTTCATACGGTTCGCCATTGCCGCGTGAAGAAGGCCAGCGGATATCGAACCAAAAAATATCGATTTCCCCGTAGTTCGATAGCAGCTCGCGCACTTGACCACGCTCAAAATCCATTGCTTCTTTCCACAGCTTCGGTTGGCTGTCAAGAAGCTTGGCGTTGAAATTCCAATGCGATGTTGAAAAAGGTGCTGCAGCGGGATGATGCCAGTCGATGTGAGAAAAGTAAAGGCCAACAGCCAACCCTTCAGCTCGATATGCATCTGTGAGTTGTTTTAAAATATCAGGATTATGGCTTTTACTGTAAGGGCATTCAGGATTAGTAACTTTCAGGTTGGTAAAATCCGTATCATAATTGCAGAAACCGTCATGATGTTTTGTGGTAAAAACCACATACCGCATACCGGCATCTTTTGCAGTTTTCGCCCACACGCGAGGATCATATTTTACCGGGTTGAATGTTTTATAAAGGTTAAAACTCTTTACTCGCTCTTCAGGAGTTTGCTCACGAGTGATATGCCAAATGTAGCCAATCTCAGTCTGTGACCAGGGACCCCAGTGGATAAACAGACCGAACTTCCAATCATTCCATTCCTCCATCCGCTCCGATGGTAAATTCAGTATGGCTTCAGGATTTACGGGTTGTTCAGTTTTGAATTCCTGTACCGGTAAGATATCAGATATTGCCACCTGGCTCGCACAACTGAAGATCAAAAACAAACTGATTGATAGAAGGAGTAAATCGGTTGGTTTACTTATTTTGATCAATACAATAACCTACCTTCTACTTCAATTCTAAAAGCATTGGCAATTTCACTAACACCATTTTCAGGAAATTTGATTGTTAAACCATCTGCTGTTTGTCCCCATTTTACTTCTTCATCCGTAGCGACTAAAGATATTTTAGAAATTTTACCTGTTGCAATTTTTTCTCCCTTTGCCAAACATTTTATTTGATAATCATCACTTTCTGGATTCCCTAATACAATAGCATACAATTTCGTATTTGCCTTATTTCTAGTAAAACGAATATCTTTAACACCAATTTCTCTAAAACTCCATCGAAGTACTTTTTTTCTCTTATTGTATTTTAACATTTTTGATGGACCCTCAGCAGGAATTTTCCATTTACGAGTAGCATAGATAGCTTCGCCGTTTAATTTTAACCAAGCACCCATACCTTTCATAATTTCAACAGCTTGTGGATCTATAGATCCATCACCCCTAGGTGTTAAGGACATAAGCATAATGCCACCCCTACTTACCATATCTACCAAACTTCTAATTTGATAAGGCGCTTTATCTTTATAAAATTTGTCGTTTACATATCCCCAAGGGTAACTAATAGCTCTATCTGACAACCAATACCCTTCCGGTTCTACTTCCATATCGCGACAGTTTTCGTAACAACGTAATCCAAAACCTAATGGGAAATTCCAAACTTTTGAACTAGGTAATTTGTTACATACTACCACATCGTCTCCATTCATACCCTTCTTCTTATAATAGTCTTGAAAAATATTAACTATGGTATCTTGAGGCACTTCTTCATTTTTAATGGAGCCAGACAATCCATCAAACCAAAGTACATCTGGAGAATAATTATTAATAACCTCTCTTACTTTATTAGCCCATTCTTGTCCAAATTTCTCTTTTGGTTCTTTGTCTTTATTTCTATAAATCCAACTATTATTATTATCATAAATATCCCAAGTTTCTTTTTCTTCTTTAGTATGATCTTTATCAAATACATATCCATAAGTTCTCGCCATATGTAACGTAGCCAACAGTTTCATATCTGTTTTACGAATTTCTTTTGCAATTTCCCCGTAAATATCTTTTTTAGGCCCCATATCTTTTGAGTCCCATTTCGTATATTTAGAATCCCATAAACAAAACCCATCATGATGCGCTAAACAAATTCCACCAAACTTCGCCCCGCCACCATTCATTACAGCGACCCATTCTTTCGCATCAAATTTATCGGCAGTGAACATTGGTACAAAATCTTTGTAACCAAAATCTTTTATTGGCCCATATTTTTCTTCATGGTATTCTTTAACGCCTTTTCTATCTTTTCCATTTGCCGCATACAATTCTTTCACATAATCTGGACCACCATGCGCAGGAACAGAGTATATTCCCCAATGCGTGTACATTCCAAATTTTGCATCAATCATCCATTCAGGAATTGGTTCTTTTTTTAGCTCTTCCCATTTTGGAGATTTTGGTACTTTCCAATCTTCTCCATTTGTATCAAAAGTTTTTTGAGCAAAAAGTGAAAGTGATGCTAGCGTAATAATTCCTGTAATTATTTTTGTTAATTTCATTTTTATTTCTTTATCTATGTTTGCGTGGCGACCTCATAAGACACTTAAATCTGTTACCATTTGTCGCTATATCAGTTATAATCCAATCCTTTTTTACTATTTTCAACTGAATTTATCCATTCAAATAAACCCTTTTTCATTTTTGTAACAATTTCGGGTTCTTTTTGAGCAATATTTTCTTTTTCGGCTCTATCATTAATCAAATTATAGAGTTCAAAGCTTTCACCATTATCAACGCTAATAAGTTTATATTGATTATTGACCCAAGATATTTTTTGACGAAATAAAAATCCAATCGGTTTCTCTCGTAATTTTTTTTCTCCTTGCAATAATCCCCAAAGGCTTTCTCCATCAATGGGTCTGTTGTCTGGGTAATTAATTTTTAAGATATCAAGTATTGAAGGTAGGTAGTCACTTGTAACTGATGGGAAATCTAACCTGATTCCCTCTTTTATATGATTTATCCAAATTACAAAAGCAGGGACTCGTACACCTCCTTCATATAAACTCCTTTTTCGTTCACGAAAAACGTATGCGCTGCCGGGAGTATTTTTTTCCGGACCATTGTCACTACAAAACCATATAATTGTCTCATCTTGAATATCCAACTCTTCAAGCTTCGACCAAAGTCTTCCAATTTGCTTATCCATAGCCGTTATAGTTCCGTAATAAATTTGTTTTTGCAAATCCATTGTACTAAAATGGCTACGATGAATACTATCACTAACTACAGGTAAATGTGGAGTATGAAACCATACTGTTGTAAAAAACGGTTTGTTTTCTTTGACGGAGTTTTCAATAAAGGGAGTGACCCTATCCATAATGATTCTTGAATCATCTCCATTTATATTGGTAGTGCCTTTTTCTTCAATTCCTTTCCAATAGGCAGATCCATAAAGCTTTGTGGATTCATTATCTTCAACGGCTCTCCAGCCATAATGCTTACTTTCTCCTTTTTCGAACAAAGACGGATAAACCATGGGGTCAAAAGTTGGCACTTTAGATTCGGAACAGAAATATTCATCATAACCATGCATTGTTGGAATGCTATAGTCTTTAAGAAATTTTTCTTTTCCCCCTCTGTTTGAATCAATAGTTAATTGTGTAAGTGTGCCTAAATGCCATTTGCCGAAATGACCTGTAGAATAACCTCGTTCTTTAAGAATTTCAGGAAGTGTTATTTCTTCAACTTTCATATGTCCTTCATTCGCAGTAGGAACATTTATCCGAAGGGGATTTCTCCCGGTGATTACACTTGCCCTCGTTGGTGAACATACTGCAGATGCAGAATAAAATCTATCGAAGATAACCCCCTTTGTTGCCAGTTTATCTATATTTGGTGTTCTTATTTCGTTATTTCCATTAAATCCTACATCATACCATCCTTGGTCATCAGACATTATTAAAATGATATTTGGATTTTGAGCAAATACTTTACAAAAGCAAATTCCTATGTAAACCAATAGTATTAATTTTTTTGAATAATTCATGGTTCTCTTTTTTTGCAATAAATGGTAATAGAGAGTTATTCTGAAAGTAGATAGAATTTCAATGTAAATTATTTATCCCAATACAGCTGCCGAACCTGCATCAGTTCGGGATATTTCTCATCAGTATCATCCAATTCTTCTTTAGCATGCAAAAGCTGAACTTTTAACTTTTCAATAATACCTTTGTAATCAGGATCATCATATACATTGCGCAATTCTTGTGGATCATTTTTCAGATCATATAATTCCCAACCTGGCTCAGTAGGTTTAAATAAATCCAGATCAGGGCCTTCATTATCAAGTGTCTTAGAGGTCGTTTTCCCAACCTTTCCAAGCGCAAGACCATAGAAGAATATTAACTTATATCGTTCTGTGCGTATCCCGTAATGTGCAGGGATGTTATGGTGAGCCATATGCATCCAGTAACGATAGTACATAGATTTTCGCCATTTACGGGATGTATAACCCTCCAATATTTTCCGGAAACTGCTGCCCTGCATATCCTGTGGAGTAGAGATGCCGGCAAAATCCAGAAAGGTGGGGGCAAAATCAGTGTTTATAATAATATCATTTGCTTCAGACCCAGGCTTTATTTCTGAAGGATATTGGATTAATAGCGGCATCCTTAAGGACTCTTCATAGAACCAACGCTTGTCGTAATAATCATGTTCACCTAGAAATTGTCCCTGATCAGAAGTATAGATAATAACGGTATTATCTGTAAGTCCGGTATGATCCAGATAATCCAAAAGTCGACCCACATTTTCATCAATTGCTGCAGCACAGCGCAGGTAATCCTTCATATATTTCTGGTATGCAGCTTTGGTGACCTCTGTTTCGTCCATACCGGAAGTTTCCAGTTTACCAGTGGGCCATACCTTGCCTCGTTTACCAATCTTTGACATGCGATCAGCCAATTTTCTGATATTAGAACCGTGTTTCAGGGAACCAATGGATCGATGGGTCTTATCCTCCCACATGCTGGGTGGTTCGGGGATGTCAACGTTATCAAATAGATGTTCATTACGGGGAGGATATTCCCATAAGCCGTGTGGGGCTTTGTGATGACACATGAGAAAAAAGGGTTTGTCACCGCACCGGTTCTTTAACCAGTCTATGGATTTATCAGTGATAATATCGGTAACATATCCTTTGCTGACCTCACCTCCTTCTTTGCGGTCTTTCCACTCCTTCCCACTTTCTTTTAAGTATGGATCAAAATAAAGTCCTTGATTCGGCAATACATTATAATAATCAAAACCACTGGGTTCAGTGTGCAGATGCCATTTGCCAATAATAGCAGTCTCATAACCAGCTTTTTGCAGGTGTTTGGCAACGTTAGGTTGATTACGATCAAAATTGTCATCCAGCGTAAACACACCATTATGATGGCCATACTTGCCCGTCAAGATACTAGCCCTGCTGGGTGTACAAATAGAATTTGTACAAAAGGCTCTATTCAACCGAATTCCTTTCTCAGCTATACGATCAATATTGGGAGTACTGACTGACCCTGCCAGATGACTGCCGTAACAGCTGATGGCATTCGCTGCATGATCATCAGACATGATGAAAAGTATATTGGGTTGCTTACGATCGGTGGATAACCTTGGAATAAAGCTTTGGAGCGCCAAAGCCATCGAGCCTAATCCTGCAGTTTTTAGAAAATTACGTCTGGTATATCTAACAGATCTATTATATATATATTTTACGATTTCCTTAGTTTTACGATAAGCCAAAAAAATGAACCTAAATCTTTAACAATTGTCAACTTATTTTATTTAGCGCCACAGGATTCTCTTACTACCAATTCTGGGTTCAGGGATCTATTTAAGGGTGCATCGGGAATTTCACCATGAATCATCTTTAACAAATTTTCAACTGCTAATTTGCCTATCTTATCGGTCGGTTGATGAACTGAAGTCAGGTGATTAGCTGATGATCTTCCAATGGCAATATCATCAAAACCAATTATGGCAACATCTTCAGGTACTTTTAATCCAAATTCAGCCAGTGCGTCTATAAAGCCCAAGGCTGAAAGGTCATTATAAATGAACATGGCACGCGGGCGTTCTGAACGATTGCAGAATTCCACACCAACATCATATCCTGACTTGAAGTCGTCACGTTTACCATTAACTTTAATTCTGTATAAGTAATTTTCATTTACCGGTAAATTATGTTCAGTCAAAGCCTTGATATAGCCCCTCTTTCTTGCTTCACCAACCAGATTACCTTCTTCCCCATTTACATAGCCGATATCGCTGTAACCAGTTTTAATCAAGTGCTCAGTGGCGATAAACCCGCCTTTTTCCTGGTTAGTACCTATGAAACAGATCGATGGATCATCAGTATAAGAGACCATTACAAAGGGAAATTGTTTTTCGTGCAGCTCATTAATAAGAGAACTGGTAAAGGGAATGTGGGACATGGAACCAAGGATCAGTCCACTCACACCCATATCTATAAGATATCGAATTTTCTGCTCTTCTTTATCACGCCGATTATCAGATGAATACAGCATCATATTACAGTCATTTTTTGATAGATTGGATTCAATACTAGAAACGACATTCTGATAATAAGGATTGTCCAGATCCTTTAAGATATAGGCAATAGTCAAGTGTTTTGTATGGTCAATTTCAGACGGACGTCGCGCAACGAAGGAACCTCTTCCCACGCGAGCATATAAAATTCCTTCCTTTATCAGATCGGACAGTGCCTTTTTAACAGTGATAAGGCTGACATCATATATTTTCACCAGCTCATGCTGAGTTTCCAGTTTGTCACCGACCTTCAGCTTTCCCGATCGAATCTGGTTGATTATGTCTTCATATATCTGTTTATACAAAGGTTTTGGATCGTGTTGAACAATACCCAAAATATTCTCTCCTTATTTCTAATTTAATCTGGCATCAACCACATTGGCCTATACCTAATATACTAAATATAACATATAATCCAAATAAAACAAAACAACTAAATATAACTACCTGAATTTCAAAATTATGGAAAATATTACCTGATATAAAATTGTAATCAGCAAAATGATCATTCAGCCTTAAAGCATGTTTTATATAATTTACCACACCCACACTGACAGGGATTATTACGACCATTTTTAATTTAGACTGAAACGACATCTTAATTGGTGTTAACCACCTCACCTGTCCTCGCTTGCGCTTGCTGCCATTCTTTCGCAAGTTGTTTCAATTGCTGGTTAGCGTGATTAAATAACTTTTTATAGGCGCTGCAAAAATGGCTTAATCCATTATCGCGAGGATCGCGCAAACGATCTTTTGTGCAACCGCCGTAACAGTGCCGCCGCCATGTGCAATTCTGGCAATCTAAGTGCATATCGGCCTTTAGATTACCAAATTTATTCTGATCATCACTGTTTAACATAACCAGCAAATCATCGTCATGAAGATTTCCCAATCGCCAATCCTGCTCAACAAAAAAATCGCAGGCAAACACATCACCATTATGCTCCACAACAACATAATTACCGCATTGTTTCAACAGTGTACATTCGGGGGCGTCCAATCCAATATAAGTATGAAATACTGAATCAAAATGTCGGACCGAGGTTGTGGCTACTCCATCTCTGAAATCTGCTAGCCAGAGATCAAATATTCGGCACAGGAAATTTCCAAAATCAGTGGGATTAACTGAAAAGGGAGCGGCTGATTCAGGATGATTTAGGTCAGTTTCCACCACCGGAATAAACTGCATGTACTGAAAACCCAACGATTTGAGAAAACTATAGGTTTCTTCTGGGTAATGCACTGAATAATCGTTAACCACTGATAGAGCATTAATCGACAATCCGGATCTCAGCATCAATTCGGCTTTTTCCACTACTTTCCGCCAGCTTTTACCACCTTTACGGAATTTTCTGTACTTATCATGGACATGTTCCGTACCATCAATGGACAATCCAACTAGAAAATTATTTTCCTTCAAAAAGCCGACCCATTCCCGATCGATCAGAATTCCATTTGTCTGTAAGCTATTGCCAATATTGCGCCTAAACCCGTATTTTCCCTGGAACTCCACGACTTTCTGAAAGAAAGGCAGACCCATCAGTGTAGGTTCTCCTCCCTGCCAACCAAACGACAGGTGTCCTTCAGACTGCTGAATTGCCTGTCGTATCAATATTTCCAGCGTTTCCTCGTCCATACGGTGCTTTTTCGATTCCTGATACAGGTCGGTCTTTCCTAGGTAGAAACAATAGTCACAGTCAAGATTGCAGTCGGCACCAGAGGGTTTGATCAGAATCGAGGCCAAGGGTTTGACGAGTTTACCATTATCGGGACGATAGGTTATGCGGGCATCTTGTTTCAAGCTATCGACATAGGATTCAATTTGTTCAGTTTTACGGTCTTCATACAATTTTTCACTAATTTGCGACTGCACTTCAGAATAATCGGCCAGTCGAGGAGGCTGGTTTTCGTAGACCTTGGCAATATGGAAACCAAAGGTCGTCTCAAACACATCACTGGTGGTACCAGGCTCAAGATTAAAGACCACTTGATCGAACTCCTCCACCATCTGCCCCCGCGGGAATAGCCCTAAGTCACCACTGTTATCGGCGCAATCGGAATCAATTCCAGCCAGTTCCTCGAAACTGTGATCTTCCTGCATTTTTGACCACAAATCACTGATTTCATTTTCAGCTTCCGCCCGGGTGCGAAAACCTTCTATATGCTTTACAATATGTGCTGCATGAACCATTTCTGGGAGCAGAAACTGGTCAGGATTGGCCTGGTAATATGCCAGTATCTCCACTTCGTTGGGTCGGGAAGCTTGAGCTTGAAGCTCGGCGATCAGTCGCTCCAATTGCAGTTGTTGCGCCAGATCACCCTTAATATATTTGTCATCACTGTTGGTTAAGCCGGAAGCCTGATAGAACTGCTCATCACCGTCATGTTCAGCTTTCAATTTTTCAAATGCAGTATCGATCGGCTCAACTGGTATTTCCCGGGAATCATTTATCGCAGCCTGTTTCAGTAAAACATTTTCGATTAGATTTTCTCTAGCCCATTCAGCCAGCTGACTGACCTCTTCTGGATTCTGATCTGGAAACATTGACTTGTAATGGGGTTCCAAGCGCCTAATTTCATCCTGGACCTGATGTGAAGTTATTCGTTCACCATTGACGATCAGTATCATCTTTACACCTGGGAATCATCATTGTTCTAAAGTCTCTAAATCAATTATTTTAGCTGAACCAGAATTAATTACCCATATTAGTAAAGAAAACCACAGGCTCATGTCCTGAAACTAATATTAGCTATGGAGAAATTCCAAAGATTATATTTATTGAGAGTAGAAATCAGAAACGTACTTTGATTTTATAGGCACCAGCAACCGGCTCTTCAGACGCCACGATCGCATAGCCCCCGCCAGAACCGGAAAATGTGGCACCCGGGAAATGATCATATTTCCTGATTTCTTCCCAGGCATAATCCGGCACAGTCAGAGGAAGTATTTCGTGCCATGCTTTCAAGGTCTGAGTCAGAGAAGTACCCAAGCCTTTCACATCACGGTTTAGAATACTTTGCCAGCATAACTCTCCGGCTTCGGCCAATTTTTTAACACCAGCTTCTGTTACATTTTTTTCCAGCAATGGATTATAGCCATCGGGACGTTTCTGGAAAAATACCATATGTAGCACATCAGACAGCCAATTACAGGTTTCCCTGTCAACCGCTGAGTTTATTTTATGAGGCCAGAAATGTCCATCATAACACAATTGGTTCACTCCTGGTATAAAAAGCCCCAGTTGATCCTGCGATCCAGAGACATATGGTGATCCTGGCGGATTTTCCGCTCCGAATAATATCCGGGCATTCTCAATGGGATCACCGTTTGGAAGTCGGTCGCCCCAGATTTTCCGGGCCACTTTGCGCGAGCTGGAAGCCATCCCACAACGATCCTCAAAATCAATTGTTGGCCATATAGCTGCCACTACAACTGAGCCCGGGTATATCTCAGATACCCAAGGCTGGTCCAGCCAGCCACCGGCCAAACAAACACGAGAAGGGAAGCGCAGATCGCGTTTGGTAATCGAGCTGGAACGGGCTGGTAAACCTTCTTCCGGGATACGGTCCAGTACCACCAATTCCACTCCGTATTTCTCGCATAATTCCTTCTTGTCGGCCCTATAACCATCCTTATTTACCACAAAATAATCTGGTTTAATCTGTTCCATCTCTTGTTCATAATCCAGCATTCCACGGCCAGTGGAGATAAAAGCCTCTTTAACATATTGGATGGCATTGATCATGTAGACCCGCTCCTGCTCGGTAAAATAGGTACCATGATTCTTCAGCAACTGAATATTTTCATCCGAACCTATCGAGACATACAGATCACCATACTTCGCGGCTTCCTTGAAAAAGGCGATATGGCCACCATGCATCAAATCATAGCAACCACTAACCAGTACTTTTTTCTTACTCATATAATATTCCCAAAAAATATCCGGTTAATTAGCCATTTGTTCTTTGATCCAGTCATAGGTCTTTTTCATACCATCCTGAAGAGGTAATGATGGTTCCCAGTCCAGATATTTTTTAATCAGTGTATTATCACTGTTACGGCCGCGGACGCCCTTGGGAGCATCGAGATCATACTTTCGGTTAAGTGTGATACCAGCAATATCCTCCACAATATCAACCAGTTCATTGATCGACACCATTTCACTGCTACCCAGATTGATGGGTTCTTCAATATCACTGTACATAATGTCCAGAATACCTTTAACGCAATCATCAATGTACATAAAGCTACGGGTTTGCTCACCATCACCCCAGATAACTATATCCTTATTTCCAGTCTGCTCAGCTTCGATCGTTTTTCGGCACATTGCAGCTGGTGCCTTCTCACGTCCACCATCATAGGTACCGGATGGTCCATAAACATTATGAAACCGGGCTACCCTTGTAATCAGACCAAAATCTTCACTAAAATGACGGCACATGCGTTCGCTGAATAATTTTTCCCAACCATATCCATCCTCTGCCAGAGCTGGATAAGCATCAGCTTCTTTTAGGCCTGGATTATTTGATTCATTCTGCATATCACCATTGTATACACACGCTGATGAAGAATAAAAATAACGACTGATTCCAATATCTTTGGCAGCTTCCAGCAAATGGGTATTGATCAGTACACTTAACATGCACATAGCCTTGTTATTCTCGATAAATCCCATACCTCCCATATCAGCCGCCAGATTAAATATTTCCTCGCAGCCATTAGCAGCCTGATAACAATTATCACGAAACCGCAGATCCAGAACCAGGCTTTTCACCCCAGGTATTATTTGATACCATTCATTAAATGGTTTTTTATCTACAGCTACAACCTCATGCCCACTTTCATGTAAAGATTTTGCCAAATGTCCAGCAATAAAACCGCCAGCACCGGTAACAAGTATTTTCTTCATTCTTTCTTCTCCATTTATTATTAATTCTTTTTTCGTGTGACTATCATGCAATCCCCCATGGTGAAAACAGCACCAGGACTGCTACCCAGAAGACAGCCAGAGCGATCAATGCAATTCTATAATTCCGGACTTCTGTTGTATTCATGACATCATCCCTTTGCTCCCGAGCTTTTATCACAGAGACAGACTTCAACACGTCTGTATCTGATTGACCAGTAATCCGACTGACAACAGCCATTACAATAAAACAGATCACTGTGATCAGAAAACCAATATTGAATTTGTTAAGGAAATACCAGTGAAAATCATTCCTTAGGTTAAAATTCTCAGCACCAAAGGCCATGACCATACTGTTGAACGTATCCGGTTTCTGTAACATTATGAAGCTTACAATTCCTAGTATAATCCCCGTGATTAAAGTTGCAATAGCAGCTTTACCATTGGCTTTTTTGTAAAATAATCCCGCTAGAACACATACAACAACAGGCGGTGCCATCAGGGACCATAACAACATTAGATAGTTAAATAACCCCTTGAACTGTTCTATGAATGGAGCCCATATCATTGCAAATAACAGTAATATTAGAATTGTCCACCGTCCCAATGCCAACATGCGTTCCTGACTTAATTCATCATGTTTCTTTGAAATGAAATCACAGGTGATCAGGGAGCTGGCGGCACAGAGTCCCGAATCCACACTGGACATGATTGCTGCCAGCAATCCTGCAAGCGCTAAGCCGAGGAAACCAATTGGTAATACTTCAATCATCAGACTTACATAAGCTTGATCCTGATTGAGTTGTACACCCATATCGGAGAAGAGTTTGGCGGCTACAACACCTGGAATAGCACAGATAAATAAAGCCAGAATTTTTAAAAATGCTGCAAATACAGCGCCCATCTTGGCATGGTATATATTCTTGGCCGATAAGGCTCGCTGGATATAATCCTGATCAGTACAGTGACCGTGGATACCCAGTATAACTACGCCGGTAAGTACAGAGATCCAGCCAAATTCATGGCCAACAGGTTGTACCAAAGACCACATCGAACCACCGGCAACTGTTTTCATGTTCAGAACAGCTTCTAGTCCACCTACTTTTGAGATACCAATGATTAAGGTCATGACACCACCGGCGATCAAAAGAATATTCTGAACAAAATCAGTATATATGACGGCATGAAGTCCACCAAGTAAAGTATAAACACCGGTAACGCTGCCTAGGATAATTACGGTAGTCCATAACATCCAGCTCTCAGGCGATTTACCCAGTAATGTCAGCGTAACTACTGCTCCTGCATAAAGAGCCGCAGAAACTGTTGCCAGCATGATCATAACGACATTGACAGCTGACACTAGTGATCTAGTGCTTGAATTATAGCGTCGTTCAAAGAATTCAGGAGAAGTATACAGCTTAAGCCCCCGGTAAGTCTCCAGAAAAAATATTGCTAACAAACCGAAACTAAGCGCTCCTACCATTTGAAATACACCAACTGCAATTCCACCAATAAAAGCCAGCCCGGCCTGACCGACAAACTGTTGACTTGATATATTAGTTGAAAACAGTGATGCACCCACGAAAGGCCAAGTCATCTGACGACCAGCCAGGAAGTAATCCTCTCCGCCCTTGATCTTCTTTTTGGAAATCCAGATACCCAAATATACAATACCAATAAAATACACAATAATAATTGCTAGATCTAGAATACTCACTTTCAATGATTCCATCATTACACCTCGCTATTATTACAGTGTTCCGTGATAGGGTTCATGTTATTGTCCTGGTTATTATCAGCATAGTAATCTAACAGGATATCGATGACTTCAGGTCGTCCAAACTCTTTTGGTGGGTGTT
>JADHVS010000059.1 GCA_016783865.1 Bacteroidales bacterium | reverse complement strand
AAACGGGTTTTTCCACATAGACATCCTTTCCTGCCTGGCAGGCCCATATGGTCATTAATGCATGCCAGTGGTTGGGTGTGGCAATGGAGACGGCATCAATATTCTTGTCATCCAGCACTTTCCGGTATTCAGTCTCTGTGGCGGGTTTGTATCCCGCTAATTCTTCAACTTCCGCAACAGCTTCCGGAAACAGTCTTTCATCTATATCACACAAAGTGGCAATCCTGACATTTGGTATTTTTAGCAGGTTGCGGTAATGGTCTTTTCCACGGCTCCGGATCCCGGTAACCGCAACATGAATTGTGTCGTCCGGATTTTTTTGTTTAAAGGCCTGGTTAAAGAGTGGTTTGCTGACAATAGTGCCGGCAGTTACTACTCCCGATTTTTTGATAAATGAACGTCTGTCTATACTTTTCATGATTTGTTAAGTTATTCATTATGCCATTAATCATCGATGTGGTTGTTTACCCATTCAATAAAATACTTGATATTCGGTGCGTCTGTATGCTCCCCAGGCCCAGGTACGCGGCCGTATATCTCCCGTTTAAAGGCTTCTGCTATTTCCGGCCTGCGCTGTTCCCACCACATAAAACTACAAATTGGTAATAACTTTTTGAGTTTTGCAGACCTAAAAAATGGATTTAAGCAATAAAGTGATTTCCATTGCCCGGGACTTTGTTTTATCAGCGAAAAAGTATTGGGTTGAAAGCTGTTCTATTGCTTTGTCTGACCATGCCGGTTTGATGATTTGCGATATAATTGGATGCTAATTCCATAAATATCGGATAATTATGGAAATAATATCCATAATTATCTATTTTTTTGTTAGCTTTGTGACAAAAAGTATGTATATCCGACGCAAAATCCATCAGGATATAAAGAAACATCTCTCCAGGAAGGAATACACCATTATTACAGGTCCCCGTCAAAGCGGCAAAACATCATTACTACAGGCGATATACAGAGAACTGGAAAGTAACGGGGATGTGGTAAGTTACCTGACCTTTGAGGACAGGGACATTCTTACTGCAATAAATGATCATCCCGAGGAGGTTTTTTCATTTGTGCCCCGCCCGGCCAAATATCTGAATAGCTCAGACGAATCGAAAAAGCCGGTATTTCTTTTCATTGATGAGGTACAATATGCTGCTGATCCCTCAAATTTTTTAAAGTATTTATATTATGTATACAACCGGAATCTTAAGATCATTGCAACTGGCAGCAGCGCATTTTATCTTGATCAGAAATTCAAGGATTCTCTTTCGGGAAGGAAACGGGTATTTAAACTACAGACACTGACTTTTGAAGAGTGGCTTGTTTTCAAAAACCTGGACAGGTTATCCGGAGAGTTAAAGATTATCCAAAACAGGAACGATTATATTTCCCCGGACCACAGGGAATTAAGAGAGATGTTTGATGAATATCTCATTTTTGGTGGTTATCCGGAAGTGGCCCTTGAGAATAACAGCGATGAGAAAATAAAGTTATTAAAAGATATACGTGATTCATTTTTAAAACGCGACATAGATGAATCCGGTGTAAGCAATCCGGATAAATTTTATAATCTTTTGGCCTTGCTGGCCGGGCAGACCGGAAATCTTGTGAACAGAAATGAGCTTGCAAATACAATTGGTGTAGATAATAAAACCATTCAAAAATACCTGTTTGTCCTCGAGAATTGTTTCCATATTGAATTAATAAAGCCGTTTTATTCCAACCTCAGAAAAGAATTAACCAAAATGCCGAAGATCTATTTTATGGATTCAGGACTTAGAAATAGTTCTCTGAACCGGTTTTTTGATTTTAATTCCAGGGAAGATCAGGGAGTATTGATAGAAAACTATATACATAAAAGGTTGACCGAGCAATTCGATTCTGACCTAATAAGATTCTGGCGGACAACTGATAATAATGAAATAGATTTCATTATTAGCACCTCATTCAATGAAGGACTGGCTTATGAGGTTAAACTGAAATGCAAAAGCGGGAAATCAACTTCGATTAAAAAATTTACTGAAAACTATCCAACCTTTACTGTTGAGGTAATCTCTTATGATTTAGATAGAAATTGCAAATGGATTCTTAAACTTTAACGGAGATAATTAATTTCTGAAATGGAACTATCTGCTCCTTTAATAGACCATATTATCAGTCGTTTTGAGAATAATTCCATTATTCATTATCCCGTCCTGAAGAAGTTACTTGCTGACATTTATTTGGCAATGAGTTGTATCAAACCAGAGGGTGACGATGAAGTAAGGGAATTATGGATTGAAATTCCCCGGGGATCTATTGAGGATTTTGGGGATTTTGAAGAATATCGCAGAGAAGGGCTGGTGGATACCTATGAAGCATTTGAACAGGAATGGAAAGACTATTATCCCGGTCAGGTGAAATGGTATGGTTTTGCGACTGCAAAATACCGGGAGGAGAAGTTTTATTATATCAATTCAAGACTTTGCTTTACCATAAATATGGCCGATGGGCGGCATGGCGGACTTACCGAAATTGAAATGGATTCAAAGGAAGCATTTCGGAATTGGTATTCTGGCGGGGGGAAGACCGGAGCTCATCCATGGGAGATTTGCCGTGGAGGGAATTCAACCCACATTTCTTTAATGGTTACTGAATCCGCTGGCAAATGGACACTCAGACTGGCAGGATCAAGCATTGTCAGGGTTGAGGAGACGGTTAAAATGGCTGTTGCCTTGTACAGAAATAATATTCCGTTTATTCTTCAGGAAGGTGAGGCAATATTACAAATGGTAACCGGCAATGATTACATTGGGATTGTCCCGGATCATATCTTCCCACGTTATTGTCATGGCTTGTTTCCGAAACAAGATAAAATCATTGATTTCATGAACCTTGGGTATGAAAATACAGAAGCAATCATTTCAAATTCTTACTGGTATCCATTGAAACCAATTATACTTTGATTTTCGATACCTAATGCAAAACAAATACTTGTGTACTTTATTCACATTTTTATCATTTATTAACATATGTGTGAATACAATAGTTCGTTATAAATGTTGATAACTATTTGATAATCAGCAAAATAAAGGCTAATAAAATTAGGTTAAGCCCCTGATAATCAGTAACTTAATAGGTTAACCATTAATCTATTAAAGTTATGACTATCAGGGAACCTAAAACTTACAGAAGCCTTATTATTAGCATGTTAGATAAATTACCAAATATTAACCAATGGAGGAAGGATTTCTTAATAGAAACCTTCATCCTGTTTTTATCTATTCGCGGCCGAATTAACTTTCTGCAACTGGCAAGGTATGGCAAACACAAGGAACAAAGATACCGACAACAATTTGAAAAGCCATTTGATTTTTTAACCTTTAACAAGGAACTTACTTTATGCCATGGGAGCGGTCGATATGCCATTGCCTTTGATCCAAGTTATATCAGCAAATCCGGAAAGAAAACACCAGGAGTGGGCTGGTATTGGTCCGGTTGTGCCAATCAGGCCAAATGGGGCCTGGAAATTGGTGGCCTTGCTGCCATTGATATTGACAACCATACCGCCTTTCACCTGGAGGCTATACAAACACTCAATACCGATGAACAAACCCTTACGGATTGGTATGCCGGGGTAATATCCTACAGAAAGGACACCCTTTCAGGTATATCCAAATTCCTGGTAGCGGATGCCTGGTTTTCCAAAAAACCATTTGCAGACCAGATCATTTCCTTAGAGATGCATCTGATCAGCAGGCTCCGGGACGATGCCGACCTTAAGTATCTCTACAAGAGACCACCTACCGGTAAAAAGGGTAGACCCCGTAAATATGACGGAAAGATCATCATTAAAGATATCGATAAAGAATACTTCCGTTTCATATCCAGTACTGAAGAGGAAACGGTATATGCTGCAGAGGTTTACTCCAAAGCACTAAAGCGGAATATCATGCTGGTCCATGTTACATACCCAAAGGCCAACGGAATGGATGCCTGCAAACTATATTTCAGCACCGATGTGTCAATGGATCCATCAGAAGTCCTGCTTTATTACCAAAGTCGCTTCCAGATTGAATTCCTCTACAGAGATGGAAAGCAACACACCGGACTGAACGAATCTCAGGCAAGAAGTGTAAACAAATTGCACTTCCAGTTCAATGCCTCACTCACTTCTATTAACATTGCCAAGGCAATCCATTGTCTGAGCATACCCAAGGCGGAGAGAGAAGCATTCTCCATGTCAGATATTAAAACAATGAATCACAACACCTTACTGTTGAAAAGATTTATTGACGTGTTCGGTATCCGCCCATACTCTATCAAAAATCAGAACTATGTCAAAGAACTCATATTATACGGCACCATGGCCGCTTAAAAGTTTAACGAACCATTATGAATATTTAACTTATTTGAATTTTACGAGCGCATTGGCTTCGCCGTCCGCCGGCTGGCGGATCCCCGCTGCTTGCGGCGGGGTAAGCGAGCGCAATAAAAAATATATACAAAGGATCGAAGATTGACTTCGTCGAATTCGCAAGCTCATTTCCTCGGAGCTCTGCTCCGAGGAGCTTCAATCCGTACCCAAAGCAAAAAATCCCTTGATATTCAGGAGGTTTGATGGGATTGAGGTCGGTAGCGGAAGGTAATTAATTACCTTAATTGATAATGCGTATGAAAAATTTATGTCAAAAACCATTTAAAGTGAACCTGGTCCAGGAAGGGGATTATAATCGCCTTTATATAAAGCATTCAAGCTTCAAAAACCGAATCCGGAAATATATCGGGATCAGATCTGAAGAATAAAAGGAGAATATCCAGTTTTTCCTGAGGTACGATCTTGAAAATTACTTTGCGAATAATGAAATCACACGGGAAGCGGTGGCAGAATTTATTGACCAGTACATCAATATGCAGGTCAGGAAAAATACATCCATTCTCAGTTACTTCGATGAATTCATTGCCTACAAAAAGAACAGTAGCAATAAAAAGACCCGCAATAAGCTTGTTAAAACCACTATCACGTCATATCTGACGGCCGGAGAATATTTCAAAAGATACCTGGAGAAGAAAAAGCTGAACGGGCATCCCTCAGAAATCAATAAGGCGGTTCTTGATAATTTCTATCACTTCATCAAGGGAAAACATAGTTAAGGATGATGTGGCCCCGGCTCTTGAATTTATTTACACTCTTAAATATCTCCCCAACAAATACCGGCATAGGTTCAGGTTGTTTAAAACGGTTTTTGCCGAGGTAAATATGAATTAATTGCAATATTATTTCTATTTGGATATTATGTCCGAAACTCCTTTAAGGATATGAGAAATTATGCTTTTTGAAGATTCAATTGTTTCATATGATTCAATGGCCAATAAATCTGCAAGATTATTATGTTCGGAGAGTCCATTTTCAAGTATGCCTTTTACCCGGTCAATTAGCTTTGGATTCCCTGAAATGATCTTTCCTATCTCTCTTCCCAGGAATTGTGCTGCAATTTCTTCCAATTCAATTTCATCCGTAAACAAATCACTGTGGTGCTCATATATTTGGTCATCATTTAAACGGAAATAATTCTTGATAATCTCGGCAATATCATCAATGTCATCCCTCCTTACTTCTGGCCGGTCATCCCAGGCAATCAATTTTAGGATGACTATGCCAGGCAGAGTACACACTTTAAATCGTTGTTCTTCTGTTTCAATTTCCTCTGATGCCTGTTCATAAACTTCTTTAAAACCCTCCACATTCATGCTTGTAAACCCGGTACCCTTTACCGTTACAATCCCTTCACGTTCCAGTTCCCCGAAAGGAATCAAATCTATCTGTGTTTGATCCTTCCATATGAGGACAAATTCATTCCCTTGAACAGGTATGAATTCTTCCTCGCCAATCAAATAGCTTTTAAGATCATCAAACACATCCGAATCCTTGATCATTATTCCGAAATCAATATCTCTTGTCGCTCTTTTGGGTGGCAGGTCATGTACACCTTTCATCCAAATGTCTCTGGCAGTAGCACCGACAAGGTAGAAGTCGATTCCAAATTTGATAAATCCACGTTCAAGTGCCTGGAATATTTCTTTGTACTGGCCCTCGTCACGTATCTTATTAAAGGGTATTTTCAATATGTTGCTCATATATTTTCTGTGCTGTTTCTATACATCTTTTCTTCCCTGTGGCCAATAGATCTGCATAAGCTATTACAGGTGGAACGACATTTTTTTCCGGATTCATTTCCTTCCAGAATTTTTGATACACCAACACATTGCCATCCGGATCCGGGATAAGCCTGTATTTTTTCATCAGATCTGCTTTTTTTTCATTCGTATACAATGTCAGGTATTCCGGCTGCAGGAATTTTGTATAAATATTTCCGGCCGGTTCACCACCCCATTGCGTTTGGGTCTTCTCAAGATTAATGTTCTTCCATTGTGTAAAATCATTTGGATTATTGAATCTGAAATTGCCAACCTTTAAGGTGGGTTTAAGCTTCTCATTGTAAGCAGTAATCCATTTTTGCAATAACTGGTTCTTATTGGTCAGCTTCAATTCTTTCTCATTAACAGGTAAAGCAAATCCCTCTTCGATGAGACCTTCGAATACAAGTTTTACAGTTCCAAGTGCTATTCCTGCATTTTTGACAATATCCCGATAGGTATCATTTATATTGTTCTCATTTGTAAGAAAAAGAAGTAATGCCTTTAGGCCAGCTTTAGTAAATGCTCTTCCATATTTTTCTTGTTGAATGTATTTTTCCCCTCTTCCTTCAACCTTCAAAAGTATATTGTCAGCTTCAATATGGATATTACCATACATATCAATATAAGCTATACCTTTCTCGACAAGTGCATCCTTGATTTTTGGAAATATCTTTTTTTCTGCTATCACCATGAATGGATTGTACTTCTTTTGTAGCTTAAATAGAATTGGGAGATGATATTCCCGGAATTCCTTTTTTATTTCAACATAAAACTTATGAGTTTGCCCTTTATATTCAAGCTTAATTATACCATCGACTTCTTTTTCTAATAGTTCTTTCCAGAAAGCCTTTATATTATGTTCGGCAAGGATTTCATTTATAGCCGTATGTAATAAATTATCCCTCATCTCTGTTCAATTATTATAAATGTTCACGTAACGTGAACAAGCAAATATATTGAACATAATTGCAAAATACAAGAAATATTTAATATAAAATTTTAAAAATTAGCAGGCTATGGAAAAACAAATCTTGACCCGGCAAGAACTATACGAATTAATATGATCGGAACCAATGAGAACAATTGTAAAGAGATATAATATCTCTGACGTTGGATTACGCAAGATCTGCATTCGAAAAAACATACCTGTTCCTGAGAGAGGTCACAGGACCAGGATTCGATTTGGGTATAAAGTCAGGGAAAAGAAAACTTAATATTTCCACTTGTTTGCCAGTCGTACCAATGATAACATTACCGGGACCTCTACAAGGACACCTACCACTGTAACCATTGCTGCCGGTGACTGTAATCCAAAAAGAGCAATGGCCACGGCAACAGCCAACTCGAAGAAATTGCTTGCACCGATCATAGAGGCAGGGGCACAAATGGCATGGGGCAGTTTTAAGAACCTACCACCAAACCAGGCAATAAAAAAAATGAAATAGGTCTGGATAATCAGAGGAACGGCTACAAGCAGTATGATCACCGGTTTATCCAGGATAGTGTTACCCTGGAAGGCAAACAATAGTATCAGTGTGGTAAGCAGGGCAATGATTGAAACTGGACGGAATTTTGGCAGGAAAACGGTTTTGAACCACTTTTCCCCTCTTTTCCGGATCAGAATCTTATGGGTCAAATACCCCGCAAATAGGGGAATCACCACGAATATAATAACACTGGCTATAAGGGTATCATAGGGGATATTAATATTGGTAATCCCAAGCAATAACCCCACTATGGGAACAAATGCCACCAGGATAATCAAGTCATTAACGGATACCTGAACCAGTGTGTAATTCGGATCCCCGTCAGACAGGTAACTCCATACGAAAACCATAGCGGTACATGGTGCCGCGCCGAGGAGGATTGCTCCTGCTATATACTCTCCTGCCTGCTCCGGAGATATGAAAGCTGCATAAAGTTTTGTAAAAAAGATCCATGCAAAAAAGGCCATGGTAAAAGGTTTGATCAGCCAGTTGACCACCAGGGTCAGGATCAGTCCTTTTGGTCGTTTTCTTACATTCTTAATACTGGAAAAATCAACCTGGAGCATCATCGGGTAGATCATCAGCCAGATCAGCACCGCTACTGGGATATTTACTCTGAATAGTTCAACGTTGCTCAATATCTCGATGCTGTTTCCGGCAAAATGTCCGATAGCAATCCCTGCTACGATGCAAAGTGCCACCCAGAGTGTTAGATATTTTTCAAAGAATCCGATATACTTTCGTTGCTTTTTCATACTAAATTACCATTGAAAGGATTATTTAACTGCATTAACTGTTATACTGTATATCCTGATCCTGTTCTTTTTGAAAGTTCTGAGTTCATCCAGGGAGATATAGTTCATTAGTATCGAATTCGGAATAACGATTTCCTTCTCTTTCTTAACCTCCAGATGATGAAATCCCTGTTTTTGAATCCGGTCTTTTTCAGATTTTCCTTTGCTGTTTTCAGCATTTCATCGGTGAAATCAATGCCTGTGACCGTGCTTGTTTCTCCTATAAGTGTTCTTGCTACGAAACAGTCATTCCCGGCGCCTGATCCGAGATCCAGTACATGGTCCCCTTTTTTGATAGCAGCGTATTGAGTGGGAATTCCACATCCCAATCCCAGGTCCGCATCAGCATTGTATCCTTCAAGCTGTGTATAATCATCACTGAAGATCGAATAATCCATATCATCACAGCATCCGGTACTTCCACAGCAGGATGACTGGTTCTGGTTTTTGCCTTGGGAGGCTATTTCTCCATATTTTTCCCGGACGACCAGTTTTAATTCTTCGGGATTCATAATGCAGGTTTTAACTGTTCTTTATAAAGTTTTTGAAAGGCTTCCCTGATTTCGTCGCGTACCCGGTAATCTTCACCCTGGATGAATTCCGGCGTTCCTGTGGCATGAGAAGGATCATCAAAACCGATATGCAGCCGGTGTGTGACTTTGCCCAGAAATGCCGGGCAGGTTTCGTTTGCACCACCGCAGACCGTGATCACATAATCCCATTCGTCGTCCAGGAACATCTCGACCTGGTCTGAGGTATGATGGCTGATATCGATCCCGATTTCTTTCATCACTTCCACCGCTTTCGGATTCAGTTTTCCCGAGGCTTCAGTACCGGCACTGGCCACCTGCAGGCGACTGTCGAAAGATTGTAAAAACCCATGGGCCATCTGGCTACGGCAACTGTTACCGGTACAAAGGATAAGTATTTTCATATTATTTACATTGATATTCATTCAAATCGAGGGAAGCAATAAATTCTTCCAGCGTACTTTTCATATCCACTATTTTTTCTGTATTCAGGCAATACCTGGTCTTCACTCCTTCAATATGGCCGGTGATGAGATCTGCATCTTTCAGCTCAGCCAGGTGCTGGTTCACCGTGGTTCTTCCAAGCGGCAGTTCATCGGAAATATCTCCCGTTATACTGGTATTGGTTTCAGCCAGGAACTTAAGAATCCTAAGCCTTGCCGGATGGGAGAGCGCTCTGAATAAACGTGCTGCATGATTCAGTTCTTTATCGAACAATTGCGTCTTTGCCTGTACCATTCTATTATATTTGGACGTAAATATACGACATATTTTTAAATGACGTATATATACATTATATTTTTCTGAAATATATAATGTTCATATATCAATTCAGACCTTTCATCCCATGTATACCAGTAGATTTAATACCTTCCCCGGTTCCGCGGGATCGGAAATGTGTAATACACTTCTAATTTATTAAATATGCTCGCCTTAGCTTTTGCGCAGCTACAGAGGATCAGGCTTGAATGCTCGTCACATTAATGCGCAAAGGCGATTTACCTTTGTGGTGTTGTATTTATTCAGGTTTGCATGCTGCAAGAATGTACCGAAAAGAAAGCCAAAGAACAGAGTGAGCATCATGGTTTGATTTTTTCGTATAACCCCAACAATTTAGTTTCCAGGATCTGTTCGATCTCTGCCTCATGTTCGCCGATCGGCTTGACCGGGATCAGGTCGATTACCTCATCCGGCGTAAGTTCGGAATTAAAATACAACTTCAGAGATCTTTCCAGGGTTTTACGAATCACCTTTTTTGCCTCTTCTTCCCTGAATCCCATCTGTAACGCAAGCTCCTCCATCTTTTTCCACTGGAACCAGAAGTAGGTAGGCAGCATGGCCGAGACAATGGCATATCCCTCAAGCATTGATTCTTCTACCTCCATGGTTTTACCCAGTTTTTTGAGCAAGCCCATCAAGTCATCTTTATCCTCCGGGGAAAAACTGTTATAAAAGCAAACTGGATTGTAGCCTTTGTTAATGTATGAAGTTGCATTAGGGATCATCCGGACAATACGCTGCGTATTAAGTAATCCGGCAATTTTCTCCATATTAATTTTAGGAGCAAGGGAAACAACCATTGACTCTGTTTTCACTGTTTCCTTAATGTTATTCAGCGTTTCCATCATAACAGAGGGATGAACCGCAAGGAATACGATTTTCTGTTGTGCAGGTTCCGTTTGCGAATCCGTGATTGTTATATCCGGAAATTGTTCTTTTAATTCAGAAGCCACGTCCTTGTTGGGTTCGTAGACAAGAATGGTTTCAAATTCAAGGGATTTGTTTTGAAATGCCTGGAGAATGATTTTGGTTATTCTTCCTCCACCGATAAATCCTAATGTTGTTTTCATGGTATCTGTTTTTTTTGGTGATTATTTGTTTTCAATGATTTGTTTTGGGAAAGCTGTCTCAAAGAGCATCAGGATACTTCCTGTCAAAGTCAGGACAAGTCCCAGATCGAACAAAGAGTATACTACCCAATGACTGATCACCAGCATTCCTAAACCGGCGATGCATGTAATGATCAGTACGGCAATCATATATCTATGTATAGTTCTTTTTATTACAGGATTATTGCTAAAGGTTATTCCTTCGGATTGTAACCTGAAGAATAACAAAACAGCTCCTGCAAGGATGATAAGCAAACCAATGATAAAATGGTTGGCGTCAAGTTGTAACCTGGACGGAAGCATATATCGGGACAGGTTGTTGTCGATCAGGATGCGTCCAAATACCACAAGGGCACCTAAAACAACCACGAGGCCTGCCCCATTCAGCCATTTCACGGAAAGCTGATCCTTTAAAATTCGTCGTAACCCTGAAACCAATAACAGCACAACAAGCAATATAACCATCACATAAATGATTGGTTTGAGGAACGTCTCCCTGAGAATGCCGGTATGGACCTGGACAGCAGAGAATCCCAAAGTGGTAAACTGGGGTTGAGTGACCGGCTTTCCCTCTTCGTCAAAGGGAGTTTTCAAAACCGGGGAGGTAAAGAATCCCGATTGATAGCTATGGCATTCTGTACAGCCGTTTGCACCCAGGGCGCTATTGGCCGGGAAAATATCATGGTTATAGGTATGCACATTTCCATAGGGAGATGCTTCCCATGAATCCTTGGATAACTCGGTGTATTCAGTACCTGAACTATAAATCCTGTTGTTCATCACCCAGACCACCATTTTGTTTTCCATGGGGTAATTGATTTCCTTAAGCTTCATGCTGACAGCCCGGATCAATGCATCTATTTCTTCCGGAGTATTGATTTCAATGACTTCATCTGCATTATTATCCCTGATCGCAGAGAGTCCGTGGTATTTTTCCGGATCCTGCCGATGATCAGCCCACATTTTATAAATATCTCCCATTTTTGGCTGCATCAACCCTGACTTTCCTTCTGTCTGAATGGCGGGCCATGCGGTATGCACCCTGTTAGCCGGATAGATCACACCCTTGTATTTTACCAGTTCGGGACTGAACGTGTAGGTGGGTTTGTCATCGTATCCCATCATTTCCAGGTCTCCGTAATGGTTCCAGTAATTCATTGCGGGATCGTAAAAGGTCCATAAATGCTTCCCCTTTGTTGGAATCTTCGCCCCAGGATTAAATATATCGCTGGCCACAAAATGAGCTGACTTCACTGTTCTTTCAGGAATATGACAAGTCTGGCAGGCAATCTTATCAAGATGCAGCGGAGGCAGCCATTTGTGTTTTGCCAGCGGTGCACCCAGATACCCGTTGTCGTGGCAATCGGTACACGTTCTCATGGTATTGTCCAGGTCATCCCGCACATGTCCCCCCGGGTCATCTCCCTTGCCGAACTGGTGAACCTCTTTTCCGCTGATCAGATCATGTGTGGCTGATTTACCTGCAGGATGACAGTCCACACATTTCAAACCTGCCTGTAGATGAACATCGGTCCTCGAATGGAAATTAGCCCCTCTTTTCTTCCACCCCGGTTTGGCATGGCAAAACAGACAAGCCTCATTCCGTGGTTCCCTGACAATATTTGGTTCAACCATTCCGTTCGGATTGAACAATGATTTATTGTAGGTAAGTGACACGGGATCATTCGAAGCAATTGATCCGTTTACTACAGCGAGTCCAGATGCAGCTGTGGCAGCCCATTTAAAATTCATGTTCTGAATATTCCGGACCCTCTCCTTGTTGTCGTAACCGGGCAAATGACATATATAGCAATCGGCTTCAATCACTCCTGATTCGCCCCATTTAGCCTTAAAATAATCTCCGTCAAGATTATTCGTTCCGCCTGAGACGAAATGGTTCACTGGATCATTCATCACGCTGTCATATCTCAGTCCGTTTCTGTCGTATTCGATCGATCCTCCTCCGGGGTGGCAGACGCCGCAGGAAACTACAAATTCGAAAGAGGTCATGTCGATCATGGCCTCCTCATAATTGTTTTTTTCTGACAGATATCTGTAAAGCGGGGCAGGAGAGCACCAGGGTCCCCCGTAATTGCCCGGGGAGGATATCCACTGCATCCTTTCAACGAGAATGTCTAACGGGGCTTCATCCTTGCCCTGCTGAAAATGAAATCCTTCGGTGATCTTCTCATAATCATGACATTTCCCGCATGTCTGCTTTGGAGAATAGGGCTTGTCAATATTTGCACCTGAAAGAGGATTAATGGTGTCCCCCTCCTGGGTTAGCAAATAAAAGGGGGGGCAAACACCCAGCACTGAAATCGCTTCACTCTCCGATACCTGGAATGGTGAATTTTCCGATTCAGTTTTCACTGAAACGATTACGATCACTGTTACCAGGACCAGGATCATTACAGCCATTGGAAAAAGGGCTCTGAATTTCATAATGATATTATTTTATTGTTGAGATTTACCAAATTCGAACGTATAAAGCACCTGGAAGGAGACCAGGAAAGCATTCCCGGGATCATCCTGGTTTGCCTTTATTCCGTGCTTCATAAAAAAATAACCCAGTACGGATGTAAACTGCCATCTCTCATTCAAATCATAGGTTGCAAACAGGTCCCATTCATCGCCAAGATAAGTCTCACCGCCGGGTAGCATGATATCGCCCATCATAACCATGTCTTGAGGTTCTGGTATCCTGAACTGATTATATTTCATCTCAATCCTCATACTTTTTACCGGATAGACCTCAAGCATTATCTCTCTGTCGTCAAGGTTGCTCCAACGGACCAGGTTCATCCAGCCGTAATAACGGTCTGCGGCACCGTATACCGGATCGAAAAGTTCGTTATCCAAGGTTACGGTATTATTACCTGTGGCCCGGGAATACCTCAGACTCAGGGTAGGCTTCCATGAAATCTGGTTGGCCCTGTACCCCACCTTAAGGAAGAGACCGGATGCATTCAGCCGGACATTTTCTTCTTCACCAGATTGATAAGTAAATGATGTTTCATACTGCAGGTTAGATCTTTCAGGTTGAAAAAGACGAAATCCGATCCAGTTCCTGTTGATTTTCTTTTCCCTGATATAGGCTTCGCTTCCCTGATGCTTATGTGCAGCATATAGCTCTATGCCTGGATATTTTTCTGTCACCAGATTAAATTGCACTCCTCCCCCGTTATACTCGGTGTGTGTAAATGGAAGATATGTTTTCACCGGATCATGGATTTTGGTACCCCCATACCAGGCGCTTAATGAGTATAATGGTTTGTCCAATGTTACAAGTACTGCATCCCATGTCCATCTGCCTGTATTTCCCCAGCTTCCCGGTCCGAAGATCCTGTAATCCCCGAAAGCTAATTTTTGTCTTCCTGCTTTTATAGTAAGCAGGTTGAAAATGTTCTCAATACTTAAACAGGCATCATAGAGTTCAAAAAACTCTTCCTGTGGGTTCATAATGTAATAAGGATCCATGTTTTCCTGTGGATGCTTTTTAAATGCATCGGGTTCCTTCCAATGGCTGAGTGACCAGCCGAAAGCCCTGGAATCCTGTATATGCAGGGAAAAATTTAGTTTCTCATTAAACCGGATCGTCGAACCGGCAATAATTCTTTGCAGAAGAATGAAATCGTCAGGATTTCCAATTGCAGGGTTCTTTCCGTAATACAGGGTATTCATATTATCCCACTTTTCGAAACGATACCGCAGGGATCCGTCAAACGTACATTTGAAACCGGATGAATCCTGTCCGGATGCCACACCCGGGATCATTCCCAGTAGCAGGAATAGCACCAATGGGCTGTTTCGATATGTTGAATCAGGGATCACTGTCACATCAGTTTACACCTTTCGTTTTTAAGATTTCGATCAGTTCATTTTCAGGAAAGAAACCCTGGTGCCTGTAATATTCTTCACCCTTTTCATCCAGGAATACCTGGGTGGGAATTACCTGGATATTGTATTGGTCAGCATAGGGCCTCCCTTCCGGGGTCCATACATCATAGAAGACCACCCTAACCTGGCCGGCATATTTTTCTTCGATGGATTTCATGACTGGCTGCATCTGCTGACAGGGAATGCATCGTACAGACCCCAGCTCTATAAATGTGACTTTATACCGAGCTGTATCCTGATCAGGTTGATCCGGATTATGATCTGCCACCGGTTTTGCATCTACAACCTTTGCAAAGGAACTGCTGGTTACCTTTTCAGAAATATCCCCGGACCTGTTAATACAACCAAAAAACATTACCGCAACTAAAAATAGAATAGCTATGCAAAACCTGACAAAGTGAATTTTCATTATTTAATTGATTTTATATGATCAACAATCTCTTTTGCCTTTTCCGGTGAGAATGGGGTTTTACCCTTGATAATTCCGAAGTCGGTAATGTGTAAATGTTCGAACGCTGTAATGCCAGCTTCATGCATTGTTTTTTGAGCACAATTTATGGAGCAGCCATCCAGAACAATCAGACGATCCAGGTCCTTTTTTGATTGGCTGGCAAACGCTTCATCGATAGAAAACCTGGCCAGACAAAGCATTTTAACCTTTCCCTCTGCTGCCAATTTCCGTGCAATCTCGTCTGCAAACTTGCCTGTGTTGGAAGCACCGCTGCAACTGATAATTTGGTTATTTGTATTTTTCATTACATTATATGTTTAGTTTGAATCTGATCCGCAAATTCCTTCAACAAACCTACAATAGCTGATATCTTCGTACTGCTTAACCTGTATTTGTGGCAGACCCCTTCAGGCGTACAGTGTATTAAACCTGCTGCTTTTAATTTGCTCATATGCTCTGAAATCGTCGATTTACACAATGGAAGCTGCGAAGAAATATCACCGGCCGGGGCTTCTTCCATCTTTGACAGGTACAAAATGATCTGTAATCGAGCCGGATGTGCCAGGGAAGATAAAAGCGGTGCAAGTTCAGTTGTGAGGTGATCATATTTTTCCATTTTCAGTCTTGTATTTCATGGAGTGCATTAATGGCTATTGATTCATTTCCTGTTTTAACCAATGTTTAAGCGTGATTTTTACAGGGATCTTACCCTGCGACAATACCTTCCCGTTAATGACCATTGTGGGAAGGATCCATGCAGGATATTTGAGTATTTCATTTAAATTATCTTCTATGACAATATGTATACCCTGACCATCATCCTTTACAGCTTCTTCTGCACGGGTGACCATCCTGCGGCATTTGCCACATTTCCTGGCTGGACACAATATTTTTATTTCACCGGTCAAGGTTTTTATATTATGCTCGCTACTTTTGTTATTCAGATTTGGTCATTATGTCTGGTTTGTTTCTGGAGACCATTCCCATGATATAGGCTATCCCTATGACAGCTGGCAACGTGAGTATTATCCGAAGCAGGGAAAATTTTAGCCCAAGGAATCCGATTTCAAACATCAACATGGGTATTTTCATTGTGGAGAATGCTCCCAGGTACAGAAAAATATTAAACTTTGAACACCCTTTATTCCAAAGGGTATATGCCACAGGGAATGCCACATACAGTGGCCCGGCCTGCATAAAGGCCAGAAGTGAAACCAGCAGGCTTCCTTTTACCCCTGATCCTTTTCCAATATACTGTTGTACTTTTTCCCTCGGCACCCAAACCTCAAATAATCCCAACAGAATGAACATCAGTGGTAACAGGGTAAAAAGTTGTTTCAGAAATATAACCAGGTGTCCTTCGGCAATCTCAATTCCCGGATTATAGCCTGATAAATATGAGTAGATCAGGAAGATTGAGAAAATCAGTATCACAGAAAAATCTACCAGGTATTTCTTTATGATCTTCTTCATTTGCATTAAACCAGATTCCAGATTAATCCCATCGTAAATCCTATGATCACCGCAAAAACCATTGCAAGAGCATTTCGGGTAAAAGAGAGTTTCCATCCAAAATAGCTGGCCTCTACCGGGAGTGTCATGATGCCAACCATCATCAGGGTGGTTATAAAAACAGCAATAACCGGATAGCCCACTCCGGATTCCTGTAATACTCCGGCAAGGGGGTAGGCGATAAATCCCTGGATCAGGGAAACCGAGCCAATAAGCGCAGCCACCGCAAAACCGCCAGCCCCACTTTCTTCACCAAACCAAACGGCCAGCTTTTCTTCAGGAACCAGGTACATAGCAATGCTTACAATGATAATCACAGAGAGAATAACCGGTAAAATCCGTATAAACATCAGGACACCCTTTTTCAATCCCATTAAGGTCTTTTCCCTGTTTTTCCAGAAAGACAGCAGTAAAAGTATACCGGTAATGATGATCAATAATTTCATCTTCTATAGTATTCCGTAAACCATTCCGCTAATTGTGGCCATTACAACAACCAATAGTACATATACAACTGTCTTTTGAGTACCTATCACACCCCGTATTACAAGCATATTTGGCAGAGACAGGGACGGACCGGCCAGCAACAGGGCCAAAGCAGGTCCCTTTCCCATTCCGGCAGCAATCAGCCCTTGCAAAATGGGTACTTCTGTCAGGGTGGCGAAATACATGAATGCACCTACGAGGGAAGCAAAGAAGTTTGAGAAAAATGAATTTCCCCCAACCAGTTTTGCCACCCATTCGTTTGGAATGATCCCTGCCATTGCTACATCATCATGCGTGGACCCCAGCAAAAATCCGGCGATCAGTACCCCGATAGCCAGCAACGGCATGATCTGCTTTGCAAAATCCCAGGTAGACAGCGTCCATTCTTTGTTTTCAGGGTCTCTTTTATCAATTAATGTAATGACAGCTAAACCGGCCATTCCTATGACCATGGGGATCATGGGTGATCTGAAAATTATTGCCCCGGCTGATGTGACAATACCGACAATCAGTACATGAGCCCATTTTAATCTGAGAATGAAAATCAGGGAATAAGCCAGCAAGATTGAAAATACAGAGGTAATGAGCCATTTATTCGACCAGATCCAGTACCAGCCCCCGTCGGTCACATCTTCACCAGGCTTTCCCCAATTGGCAAAGACCAGGATCAAAACCAGGATAAAAAAATGAAATGCGGTCTGCCACATGGGCCTTTTTTCCGGCATGGCAGAGAAATTCATCTGCTCTTCCCTTTTTGCCTTCTCCTCTTTCCTGTAAATAAGTGACATCACCGAACCGATTACAACAGCAAATACCACAGCTCCTACAATCCTTGCAACGCCCATTTCAAATCCAAGGATCCTGGCTGTCAGTATAATGGCCAGAATGTTAATGGCCGGTCCGCTGTATAAAAATGCGATGGCCGGTCCGAGTCCTGCCCCTCTTTTATGAATACTTGAAAACAGCGGAAGGATCGTGCAACTGCAAACTGCCAGGATGGTTCCGGAAACGGAAGCTACTGTGTACGAAACCCATTTTTTTGCCTGTGCGCCGAAATATTTCATCACTGCACCCTGACTGACAAATACGGATATTACCCCAGCAATAAAAAATGCCGGTAGCAGACACAGAATGACGTGTTCGCGGGCGTACCAGCGCGTAAGGTCGAACATGGCCATGATGGCTTCCCTGAATCTCTCGTATTCAAGAGGCATGAAAAATGCTCCCAGGAAAACCACCGCCATCCAGAAGAGTATCTTAATTTCTTTTTTCCATTCCATAGATTGTCAGTATATCATTAAATAATTATTCGTAAAAAAACGAACAGAATTCTTAAATTTTTTTAGAAATAGATGATCACTACATAATACACACCGATTCCGATGAAAACAATGGAGATGATCCTTCGAAACCATACTTCAAAGGTCTTCATGCTGTTGTAGAGTTTCCCCACGCCAGATACCGTATAAGCCAGGAGCCAGGCAAAAATAATTACCGGAATCCCGGTAGCAATGGCAAAGACCACCGGCAGGTACAGTCCCGAAGCACTTCCGATGGTCATGGGAATCAGCATTCCGAAATAGAGCACACCGCTATAAGGACAGAAAGCAAGCGCAAACAGGATCCCGAGTAATAATACATCCCGGTAACTCTTTACCCCTTTCTTTTGAAAACGATTTTTCAACCTTGAAAACCCCGGGAAATTAATTTTGATGATATCCAGCATGAGAAATCCGATAATTATCAGCAGCGGTCCGATGATCTTTTCACCGTATTGCTGAAACCACCCGGAAATTTTAAACTGGTCGGCACCCAGGAACAGGATAAAAGCCAGCAGGGTATAAGAGACGGCTCTTCCAAGGGTGTAGATGATCCCGTTCAGAAAAACCACTTTTCTGCTATTCACCTCCTTACTTATATATCCAATGGCAGTGATATTTGTTGCCAGAGGGCATGGACTGATGGCAGTAAGGAGGCCCAGAAACGTTGCTGTTAAAACAGGGACCGAACTACTTCCGGCAAGATTGCTTATAAATTCTTCCATATCAAATTACTGTCTACAACATCGTAGTAATATGGTCTGAAATAATCTGTTTCAATTTTTCCGGATTGCTGCGTGCATATATGAATCCCTCGTTGGTAATATTTATTTTTTTATTCCCGCTGACAATCAGAAGAGTTTGCCCGCTAACACCCAGTTCCTTTGCCTTTTCTTTTCCCTCGGTTTCATCCAGATTAAATCCTGTAAATGGAATGCTGTCACCGTAAAGTTCCTTAACTGCCTCACCGGATACTGTTTCCACAGTCTGACATGTCACACACCTCCTTATATAATGGAAATAATATACTTCAATATCATTTCCCTGTGAGACTGATACTTTCTCAGAACCACCATCAGATTGACCCGAACAGGAGCTGCCTAAAAACAAGGTCAATATTATTGCTAATCCCTTAAGTGTTTTCATATTTTACAGGTTTTGGGTGAGAATTTGTTTAAGTTCATTTGAGGAGGGTAGTCTGCCAGAGAGTACCACTTTTTCATTGATCACCAGTCCTGGTGTATGCATAATCCCATACTCCATGATTTTCATAATGTCTTCTTCTTTTGACACATCAGCTGATATATCAAGTTCAGCCAGTGTATTCATAACGGCTTTTTCAAGCTGTTTGCATTTAGGGCATCCTGTACCCAGTACCTTTATTTCCATAACCATTAGTATTTAAATTATTCGTTGTTCGCAAAAATACGAATAGAAAAAGAAAAAAACTAACGGGAAAGGAAATTTTTTAATAATTCCTGGGCTTCTTTCCAATTCTCCTTATTTATGCAATATTTTATTCGGGGTGCCTCGATTTCCCCCTGGATCAACCCGGCAGCTTTTAGTTCTTTGAGGTGCTGGGAAAGGGTTGATTTAGCTATGGGAAGAATATCTGAAAGGTCTCCACTGTAACAACAGGATTGCGTTGAAAGCAATTCAAGCACATAAACCCGAATGGGATGCCCCATGGCTTTTGCATACCTGGCAATTTTCTTTTGCCGGGTAGAAATAATTTCATTTTTCATAGGTAACAAATTTTACCGTTCGCAAAATTACGAACATTTTTGAGGAAAAGAAATAAATGTATTAGTTTCAGTGTTGCTTTTAAAAGTTACTTTTGAAAAAAATAGAAGTTAATCATCCCTAATACCAATCTGAATGAATGGAGAAAACAACAATTACCTTAACCGATTGGGTGGAGAAATATACCAGTGATCTCTATTCATGGGCATTGCATAAGGTTTCGGACCCTGAGCTTGCCAGTGACCTGGTACAGGATACTTTCCTGGCTGCCGCTGAGAAAACAGGTAGTTTTAAAGAGGAAAGCAAACCTAAAACCTGGCTTTTCTC
>JADHVS010000058.1 GCA_016783865.1 Bacteroidales bacterium | reverse complement strand
GACCATAATAGTATTTTGCATTGTCAGAAAACGGGCCATTCCTGGAGTTGGAGAATTTTATTCCTGAAGTTTGCAGTAATAATTGCCGGATAGTGATTTTATCAAATCCATTTATTTCTAAAAGTTCGGGAATATATTCAGTGACTACCTGGTCAACACTCTTAATAATTCCTTCATCAATAGCAATTCCAATCAATGTTGTAATAAACACTTTTGTGACTGAGAAAGTATTGAAAATTGAATTCTCCCGGTAATCCTTATTGTATTTTTCATAAAGGACGGTATCATTCCTGATAATTAAAAATGCAGCTGTCTTTGATTCGGTTATATAGTCATCAAGAGTTACAACATTCGGTAAGAACTTATGATTGTTTACTAAAATAACTTTACCTGATTCATTTGAAGGTTCAGTTCTTTCGAAATAATATATAGATTCAGGAGAATGCTTAATAATCCTATAGGGAAATATTTTATAATCTGAAATATCTGGAATATTATAAATCAATCTGCAGGATGAAGCTGCCAGCACAATGGCAAATAGTATTGAAATTTGTTTTATTTGATTATGCATATCGGTAAATGGCATTAAATATTTGGCAGAGGTGTCTCATTATCCGCACCTACATGCGTCCGGCAACCATGGCGCGGCTTTTACCATACCGGCGGACTGTTATTGTTTACTTAAAATTACCGCTTTATTAGGTCCAGTTGTTCAGTATCTGGCAAATGCTATTAATGGCTCTATAATTTCTTGATCTGCTTGATAAATCGCCGAAAGATATTTTGTTCTTATTTCACTTTGTTCAGTGAGATCTTTACCTCCCCAGGTAAATATTGGTTTATTCAATGCATGAGATATTAAAATATCAGCACATATTCTTGAATGACGACCATTACCATTTGGGAAGGGATGTATTTTAACCAATCTATATTTAAATCTAATTGCTATTTCATCATTACCGTAAACTTGATTTTCAATCCAAAATTTACAATCATCCAAAAGCGATATAAGATGTTGCTCTATATAATATTTATCTACTCCTATATTCTTATCTGATTTTCTAAATTTTCCTGCCCATTCCCAGACTTCTGAAAACATTCTTTCATGTACTTCCTGGATAAAACTAACCGTCAATATCTTTTCATATGAGAACTTTCGTCTTAGACTCCATTCAACTGCTGTTTGAATATTGGATTGTTCAAACTCATCTAATTCCCCTCTGGTTGAAATGGTTTTAATCAAGAGACCTTCCTTCTCTTCATCATCAATAGGTGTTTGCCCTTTAATATACTCTAGATCTAATCCCATAATATTTTTGGTAATTCTCTGGTTAATTCTTCGGTTTTTTCATTGATTGCTTTTTTAATTCTTTCCTGTGTAATCTTTTGATCTTCCAGATTCATGTGAACAGATGTTCTTTCAACAATTTGCTTAGCAAGATCTGCTGCCCTTTTCTTAACCATCTTTTCAAGTGTTTTTTCTTTTGGTATAAATCCATAAACAAAATGCATATCCAGAGCTGAGGCCACTTGTTTTAAAACATTTAAGGAAATACTATTATTTTTTTCCCGCTCCTCAATTTCTTTAACACTTTGGGGAGTTATTGAAAGTCTTTGTCCTAGCTGTCGTAAGGACATATTTATTCCTTGCCTAATTGAATATATCCAGCCATTAGGAGGTACCACTATTCCCTCCAAATTACTAAACTTGACAATTTTTTTGTCCAGTTGTTCTTGTATGAGTTTTTTCTTATTCATAAGGTTAAAGCCTTAATATATTTACACAAATATAAGGTTATAGCCTGAATTTAGCAAATTAAATTTAAGGTTTTGGCCTTAAAAACAATTGTGGCTAACTGGTTTTAAAACACAACTCTCAGGTTAACCTGAAATTTCATATCTGGATTAATTGCGAATTTCCTTTATCCATCTGTTAAAACCGAAGGATATTGATTTAGTTATCTTACTTCGTATGGAGGATGTTCAACTTTCTTCCGGGGATTGGCCATATTCAGAGACCATTTATGTTCCATGCCCAATTCTCACACCCCCCTTGACCCCTCAGACCCTCGAATCCTTTATAGATATCCCCATTTGTTTCATAAGTTCCGTCGCATTAAGCGTATGGCATACTCCGCGCTTCAACTTATAATCAAAAGTGAACAGTCCGCTCTCAATCTGTACTTCAAACGAATAATTCAACAGATTATCTGGAAATTCATTTTCGAGTTTACTCAGTTCCAGGTCGTGTGTTGCAATAATACCTGCAGCATTGTATTCAATCAACTGCCTGATCAGCATCTCCGAGCCGAAATGCTTGTCTTTTGAGTTCGTCCCTTTGAGGATCTCGTCCAGCAGTATTAATGCCTTACTGCCTTTTTTGTAATGATCTATGATCGATTTCAACCTTCTCAATTCTGCGTAGAATGTTGACTCCCTGTTACGCAGGGAATCTCCGATCCGCATACTGGAATACATCTCAACCGGTTGAAATTCAAACCTGGTTGCACAGACAGGTGCTCCTGTCATGGCCAGTACGAGATTGATCCCAATAGTTCTGAGAAAGGTACTCTTTCCCGACATGTTCGATCCGGTAACCAGCATCAATTGTCCCCAGTTATCAATCTCCAGATCATTTTCCACACGTTCTTCCGATGGTATTAATGGGTGACCTACTTCCTGGCCGGAAATTAATTTCTCTGAACTGCTTAATCCGGGAAAGGCATAACCCGGATTATTATAAGCAAAGCCTCCAAGACTGTTCAGGACATCAAATTCAGCCAGTATATCAAACCATCCGGAGACCTTGCTGCCATGCTCTCTTTTCCAGTTGTTCAACCGCCTGATGCATTGCAAATCCCACAAAAGAATTGCATTGAGTACAATACCTATCAGCATGTTCAGCCGCCAGTCAAACTGGCCGGTTAACCGGGTAAGTTTTTTCATTTTGATACTGACCGGAAGAGGATTCAGCAATGTGGATTGCAGATCGATAAGCTTTGGAGATGTAAAGTTTTCATTTTCAGCTTTTTCAAGCAGGATGCGGTATTTATTGAGCAGCAGGTTTTTTCGTGTGACGTTTGAATATTCTTTATTGATTTTTACCAGGTAAGCGGCAATGATGCCAAGTTGAAGCAGTACTAAGAAAACAGGTATGTTATATCTGATAAGAAATGCAGACAGAATAATTGTCACGATGGTAATGGCAGGCAATCCATAAAGCACCGCCATCATAAATGGCTTGAAATTGATAGAAACAGGTGTTTCAAGCCATTTCTTCAAGTCGTTCAATTCAGATCCGATTTCAGGTATCAACCTGCCACGGGCCTGAACTGATTGCCTCCATTCAGTTTTTTCTTTGAGTTCACCGATTGCTGCCTGGTTTAACCTGATAGTATCAGCCTGGGATGGTGAGGAGAGCAATCCGGCCAGTTTCTTTCTGCCGGCAGAGGTACAGGTGGCATTTAAGTATTGAAAAAGTGATCCGTCCCCAAATATATCCAGGTCGCCGGAATAGGGATGATTTGATTCGATGAATTCCTCTCCCTGGTCGAAAGAGGTGTAATTCCATTCTAACCGCAGGATCTCTTCCTCATTAATCCTGATTAATTCTGAAATGTATTTTTTGCTTAAAACCAGTTCTGAATACCTGCTGACCAGGAAAAGAAAACCTGAGGTCAGAAGGGAAAAGGAAATCGCAGAATAGATCCAGCTGTATTTAAATACAATTACAGAAATAGCAACGGCAAGTATGAATGCGAACAACCGTAGCAGTGAGGTAAGACCGATCTGGCATTGAATGGTCTTCTTTTGAGCCTGATAGGTTTCTATGCGATTGGTATAAAAGGAATGGAGATCTGTCATCGGGTAAAATGCTGAGGATTAAAAATACTATATAATTATGAAATATTATCTCGCTAACAGTATGGTCGAATAAGATAGGGGATCTTTCCGATAACTTTTATTAACTTTATATATCCGGTTATCATATTAAAGCATTTATACAAAGATGATCTCCAAAATTAAACTGGCGCTGTTTTTGGCTGCCCTGATCTTATTCATCGCCGCTTGTAGTATCTCTGATCACATCCCTGAGGCTGATCCCTTGTCCAATCTGTTTGAGGTTGAACATGTTACCATATTTGGACATGCTGATGGGCTGGTCACAGCACATATTTCGGGCGGTAAAAGACCATACTTTTTTTCGTGGTCCAATGGCGGATCGGACAGTACGCTTTCAGAAATTCCGGCTGGGACCTATTATCTGACAGTCACCGATGCCATCGACCAGATTTTAACGGATAGTGTTACCATAACCCAACCAGATTCACTGGTAATCATACTGATTGCTCATGATGCCAGTCAACCGGGACAGCCGGATGGATCCATTGAGATGGTAATATCGGGCGGTGTGCCGCCTTACGAGATCCAGTGGTCGAATGGAGATACAACGGAAGACCTGGACGGACTAATCCCCGGAGAATACTGGGTAAGGGTAGTGGATGACCATCATGCAGAATGCAGTGACACAGTCATAGTAGGGGCCGGGGAGAATGTAGTCATCGATATCGATGGCAATGTATATGCGATCGTTGAGATAGGCGACCAGGTCTGGATGAGGGAAAACCTGAGGGTGCAGCATGATCCGGATGGGAATTCAATCACATCGTTTTGTTATAATGATAATGATAATGATAGTCTGGCCGTAGCCTATGGCCGGTTATATACATGGGATGTGGCCATGAATGGCTCAGTTGCCCAAGGTGCGCAGGGAATATGCCCGGATGGTTGGCATATTCCTTCGGATGCTGAATGGATTGATCTTGAAGTTTTTCTTGGGATGGAAAGAGGGATTGCTGAACTGGAAAATATATGGCGGGGAACGGATGAAGGGGCAAAGCTCAGGATGGGCGGAAGTTCAGGTTATGATGCCCGCTATGCAGGCCGACGTTCCACGGCTGGGGGATATTCCCTGCTCGAATTGTATGAGTACGTATGGACATCCAATGAATATGGAGATTATGCCTGGCGGCGCTGCCTCAGGTCTGATGTGAACAGTGTAGGCCGCTGGAACACCTTTCCGAAGACCTACGCGTTTTCGATGAGGTGTATTAAGGATGAGGATTGATCATTTAAAGACAGAGAATTATGTACCGATCTTTAATAGAGCAGATTACATTAAGTTTGGTTTGCCTGATGATATTGCTTGCCGGATGTAAAAATGATGAACACGGCCTGGAGTGTGTTGATCATCCTCTCCATTTTATGAGTCTGGTAGTCGGGCAGGATACCATTGAGACGGGTGGGAGCACAACCGTTACGGCAAATGCTGAGGGATATGAATTATCCTATGAATGGACCGCTTCCCAGGGATTTATTATACCTGGGGATGAGGCCAGTGAAGTAACTTACTCGGCTTCACCATGTTCCCTGGGAGAGATAACCATTACCTGTAAGGTTACGGATGCTTGTGATCATAAAGAAACCAAAAGAATAACCATCCTTGTTCTGTAGATTTTGTGTCATATTATTTCTATTGGCTGTTTCAATTAAGCCGGCCGCATCCCAATGCTTCTCATCTGCGAATCCAGTGGGTGGATCTACAAATCTGCTGGTGCTGGATGAGAAAACATTCCGGTTTGTCGGCTATTACCGTCATGCATACAGTAACCGGTATTTTGAGGGATCGTCGAAGTCAGATTTCAACCAGGTGAACAAGGCAAATTATAACTATGGTGGTGCCATCCTGGCATTTGGTTTATTTCCGAAGCTTACCCTTGAAACAGAATGGGGATATTTTTTCAATAAAACCTACCATTTTAATGTTCCTGCTGATACTGAATTATCGGGAAGTGGATTTTACAACACGGTTGTATCAGGGAAATTCAGCATCCTTACCGATTATGCGCATCGTTTTTATATCTCGGGAAGTGTGGGTGCCAAAATCCCATTGTCGCTCGATTCTAAAGTGAAAGACGGCATTACCCTGCCAGTCGATCTTCAGCCCTCTACCAATGCCTTTGGAAGTGTGGTGCAGCTATTTTTTGTAAAGGAGAGTTCTGAGTCGGGGATGAGGTATTTTCTGATCAGCAGGTACGAATACAATTTTCCTAACCGAAACGATTACCAGTTGGGACAGGCTATCATGACTTCTTTTTTCGTATCAAAGCATCTTCCCGATCACTGGCTTCCCGGGGATTGGACCGCCATTATCCAGATCAGGAATGAAACCAGGACCAAAAACCGAAGGGAAGGAGACCTGGAAGTTGCTACCGGAGGATCTGTATTCCTGTTATCGCCCCAGGTCAACTATTCAATTCATGAGAAATGGAATGTGTCCTTTATTTTTGATATCCCAGCCTACCAATATTTAAACGGTATACAACTGGCTTACAATTATGCCTTTACGATTAACCTGGCCAGGGATGTAAATTATTATTAATTGTGGTCATGCTGAGTACTCCCCACCGAGTGCTCGGGTGGGCAGGCGGGAAAGGATGATAGATTAGCTAAGCTTAAACTACTCGGATGCGCTTTTCACCGAGTTTAAAATCTGGATCACTTCAGGGATCAATTCTGATTTACTGAGGTCCTGGTTCTGAATGATATCTTCCAGTGCATTGATCTTTTTTGATTTTTCTTTTTCATTCATGGCCATCCTGGTATAAAGGGCCACTGCAATGTCATAATTCTCATAGGAAATGCTGATGGATTTTATCCAGCCGCTTTCCACCCATGATCCTTCGCCCCGTTTCCCTTTAACCTCAATCCAATCGCCTTCTGACTTTATGACAGCGACCACATCCATCTTGCTGTATTTTTTGTCTGTTTTATTCAACAGGTCGGGCCGGGAATAGATCTCTGCATCACTTACCAGGACGGCAGCCTCTGCGTTTACCACTACCATGTTTGACTGGGTCCAGCCTTCCTTATCATCCATTAGCCGCACTTTGATATATTCCGTATTGTTTGCCGAATCCATTGCAGTTATCCCGAGAGATGTTAGTTTTTCTCCCATCTTGATGGATGTCAGCCATTTACCATCTTTTTCAGGAGCATCTCTCAAGCCCAGGTTGCCCCAGTAAATGGAAACTGCCGGTGCATCCTCTGCAGCTATTACTTCTTCTGAACCCTCAGCTTCTGTCCTTGCATCACCAGAGGATTTATCTGTTCCTGACTTACAAGAAAACAATACAATAAATGATAAGATGATCAGTAAAGAAAACAAACTTTTCATAGTGTTTATGATTTAAATTTGGATGTAAGTTACAATGCCTCGTCCAATTCTTCAAATGTGGCAGTGGATTTATTCCATTTGTCCATTTAGAAATGATTGAGCTCCCTGTTCCAGATTCTAACCCTGAAGAATCTACCTGTCGAATTCTACTTTTTGAGCATAGCTGAGAACCACGTTTCGTACTTCAATAGGTGTGAGTTCAATTTTTCCGGTTATTAGCTTAGGGAGGTTATAGCTGGCCAATAACCTGTCGTACATCGCCGGGTCTTTCTGGGGCAGCACAAAAGGGGGGTGGGCAACACCATTTTTATCAAAATAAGCGATATAAGTCCGTGAATACACATCGTCCATACGTTTGCTGCTAAATACCAGCCATCTGCCATTGGCCGACCATGCTGAAAAGCTCTCGGCACTTGTGCTGTTTAGTTCAAGTTTCTTATATTCTTTTGTTTCAAGATTTACAGAATACAGATCACTTTCTTTGTGAAAAATTGTAAAATAGCCATAATCAGACATTGAACAAACAAGGTATTTCCCATCGGGTGAGATCGAAGGCATGGAAATGCTCATGCCTGTTGTATCCGAATTTAAAACCATTTCTGCTTCACCCCAGGAATTTCGATTTGTATTATACGCAATGCGCATTAAACTGTATTTAGAATGCAGCAGGCTCTCATCATCGCCATTTATTGCTTCAGGGGCGCTAATAAAATACAAGTATCTTCCGTCTGCCGACCAAACCGGCATATTTTCACGCCTCTTTGTTGAAATCCAGGGGGAAGTGGTTACACGATTGTTTTCAACATCATACACCATGAGGTCTGATGCCCTGTCTGCAACATCAACCACTTTGTTTAATCGCGCGGTCAGGTGAGGGCTTATCTGGCCTGTCGAAAATGCAATATGTTTTCCGCTGGGGTGCCAGGCCGGGTATATGCCAGCAGACATGGTATTGGGTGTGCGTGTATCGATTTTTGAAAGTCTGCCCTCGTTCCATATCATGGTACCCGGATGGAGTAGCCGAAAATGGATGAGCATCTTTGAAGGATCATTTTTTGAAAATGAATGACAGTTTATACAACCGTGATCAGTTGAAGAGTTTTCGATGACAGGACTCTCCTCGAAATTGGTAAGGTTACGCTGGTATATACCCATTTTGTGCCATTTGAGGTACACGGCATAAACCAGCCTGTATGCAAGATATGGATCAATAGGATCAGAGGATATTTCGTGCTTTATGGTGGTATATTTAGTCCATTTTTTGTTGTTATGGGACCAAATATCAAGGTTCAGCGTTTTACCGGCATTGTCGGATAGAATTTTCTGCCAGTCGCCTAAAGGGATTTGTATGCTCGGTGATCTCTGCTGGATTGCAAAGGATTCACCATTATCGCCCGATATTTCTACCCTGAATTTTGAGCCTGGCTCTTTTATAATGAAATTGAGGGGGGCAATGTTTGGTGGGATGGTCAGGTCGTAGTATGCAGGGAAAATATTTGCTACAGAGTTTGTTTCATAAGCATTTTCGGGCTTATCTGAACAATTTGTCATCATAAGCATACCTGCAACAACCAGACAGAATAAAATGATGTTAAGTGTGCAGATCCTGTTCGCAGTATTTTTATGACATGGATGTTTCTTCATCATTTTTATTTATAATTTCAGGCTTTACTATACGCGGGTAAACAAATCGTAAATAGTACATGTAGCTTTTGCCCATTTCCCCGTAAAGGAAATTTCTGGCTGATTTTTCGTTTCCCTCATACTGTTTCAGGATATGGTTAAAATCATTAAACCGGGCAATAGCAGCAGGACTGATATTATATTCCGATTTTACAGGTATTTTGTACATTTCACCGTACATCAATATGGCTTCTTCATATATATCCACAGGCTTATTGAAATAATTTCCGGCATCTTTGTATAACTCCATAAAACGATCCAATTGTGAATCCAGGAGGTAATACAGCATAAGATATTCATATGCAAGTTTGTTTTCATTATTTGCCTCCAGCAGTTCCTGAAACCTTTGGTATATGAATGGACTAAGTTCTTTCTCTGCAGGGATGAAGCTTCTTTTTTCCACTATCTCTTGGTTGGTGTTTATCAGCGCAGTATCTTGAATATAAGCGGAGTATTCATTCACCAGGTTTCTGTCTATCAGTCCTTTGCTTAATATGTTTAAGCATCGTTCAGCAGCTTCATATTCCCTGGTAATCAAATGGATTTTAACAAGAATTTGCAGAGCCCTTGGGCTGTATGGATAAAATACCAGGGATTCATACGCCCAGTGCCTGGCTTCACTGATGTAGCCCAGATTGTAATAAAAATCGGTAGCAATAAATGACATTTCTGATGAGAATTCTACGTCGGGATGAAGGGCATCGGTTCCGGCAACTTGAAAGAAACCAAAAAAGTCATCCGACAATGTTCCAGCCTTGCTCATGGCAAGGTTGTAATTCAGATTGGCAGCAAAGTTGTAATCTTTCATGCTCGTAGCAGCTCTGACTGTTTTACCGGCATTATTAATATAGCAGTAATAATCACTTGCCACTGTTTTTTTTCCATCGCCCCGATAAGTTGCCTGATGACTGATAAAGGCTAAAAAACCGATTGCGACATAAGCCAGAGCCGTAATTATCTTCAACGGAACATTTTGTTCCAGGTTTATGTTGCTTTTGTGAAATTTTGCCATTATGCCGGCCATTGCCAATAAAACCGGAACCGATAAAAGATAGATGTAAATTATGCAGGATGGCTCATAAGCCATAAAATACGGCTTTGGAGGAAAAAAATAGAAGTACCTGTGATCAACAGGTATTGGGAAAATTGAACCTGCGGCCAACAGGGGGAATAATGAAGTAAATCCCAATATATATACCATGATGATCAGGCTTCTCCATCCTTTAATATTTGTGGAAAAGAAGAGTGCAACTACAGAAAAAAGCAGCATATAGCCACTTCCCGAAAAATAGTATATAATAACAGCACCGGCTGTGTAAAATATAAGGTTGCCAATGAGGCTTTTGCTTTTTTTTGCCAATAATAATAAAAACAGCAGTACTACAACAGTGGAAATAATTATTGAAAAAGGCAAGTTGTAATTGTTGACCAGAACAATAGTAAAGGTAAGTGGGGCCAGCGCCCAGATAATATTCAATTTGTTTTTGTAAATAACATTCATTAATGCGTATATCAACCACATAATGGCGAACGCAATACCAAACAAAACGATTGGGCCTGAATATTTGTAGTAAAATGATTGCATGAAAAAATTTGCAGCTAATTCGGAAAGGCCGCCAGGATATTCAAAATAAGGACCCAAAACATCGGGGCTTAATATAAAAGGTGGTTGAACATGGTGAAAATACAGAGTGGGTTGTACAATAAAAATGATATATATAAATGCAAGTATCAGGTATACTGCTGGCAATATGCCAAATAATACCATTGATGACTTTTTGTCCATAGATATCATCTTTTTATGTAAAAACAATTCTGTCGAAAATAGGAAAAGATTTCAATTAAATGAACTCACTATTATCCAAAAGGATAATTGACTCTCCTCGCCCCGGGTACTCCCCGAGCAATCGGGGCACGCGGGACGGGGAATGCGCTTGCAGGATTCAATTCTGATATGATTTTGAAATCATGGCCTGATTTAAATAATTACCCGGTCTTATGTTTTTTAAACAAAGGATCTTAATTTTGGGCCTCGTGGATTCCAGACATTGCTGATGATAAAAAATCTCCTGGAAAATCCGGTGTAAGTGAGCACCCGGGATCGGAGCACAACCTGATAGCGAATGAAAGCATTTCACGACTCACTTCTCACGCAGTTCCCTCTTTAGTCCTCCCCATTCAACCAGTGTGGTTCCCCTTCTTTCAGGTGTTGTTCCCAGGTCAGGTTCCGTGACATTCACCAGTTCACCTAATGGTTTATAATCCATGAGCACCCGGATAATGGTTTCCGGTTGCGGATCAAGGTCAAGGGGAGCGATTTTATCGATGATTTGCCGGTCGTAAAATGAGATCAGGTAGTATGGATCATTCTCAAATTCTTTCATCCACGCTTCTTTGAAGTCTTCAATTTCATTGTCGATAAGACCCAGTTCGAAAAGCTTTTCGTCGAAAAATTCCGGAACCTCTTCTCGTGAAACCACAAATCCGGTATTTAACCGTGGAATAAAACCAGCAAATCCTTCCCAGAAAAGATATTCATATTCTTTACCTGATCTAGTGAGCATCATGGCCCCGGAAGCCAATCCCTTTACATTCCATCCGGATTTGATCTCAGGTATTGAACTAACCACTTCCACCTTATTATCCAGATTGATGAAGTATTCCTTTCCGCTGTCATCATACAGGTAAATAATCGGTTCGGCCAGCAGCGGTGTCAGGTAATCGGTACTGATAAACCGGATATACCTGCCAAACGGATCTTTCCAGTAAAACATGGGAACGGTCTGGACAAATTCATTATAGGATGAAGGAATTTCCATGTCTACATATTGAAAGTCCTCCGCAGCATCTTTTATCCTTTCATATTCAAGCTGGATGACGGGATGTACGGTTTCCATGTTTCCCCATAAGGTATCTCCATAACTATTGGTACCCAGGACATGAAGTTCTACTTTGAAGAGCTCCTCCCCGGTATACCATAATGCATAATCCAGCGCACCACCACCATCATCTACGTAACCATAATCTGAAAAACAGGCGTAATCATCTATGTCTATTTCCTGGTCGAGAGGAATGGACCCGGTAAATATGGGTTCGATGCTGTAGATCAGGACCGATTCATCTGAAGTGAAGGCATAAATAGCTCCGGCATTTCTCTCAAAAAAGGAGTGTTTGTCATCAAAATCCTCCGCCTTTTCAATGAAGAATTCGCCGGCCAGTTCATCTGCAAAAGCCACTTCCAGCTTCTGCTTCAGTTTTTCAGGTTCGTTTACATGGTAAGATGAAGCTTCATCAGAATGATCTATTAATATTTCATCCCTGAACTTTACGAGGAAGTATTCAGGAACTTCCAGGATGTACTCCGGGATATAAATACCTTCGATGGCTGCCTGATAGTCTACAATCATTTTCTTACAACCGGCAAACAGTTCAGAATAAATCGAAGGATCGGAAAGGCTTGTCTCATAGATATCACTATCCGTCAGGTAACCGGAATACATGGATGAACTGTGCGGGAGCAGGATCACCTGGTCCTGATATTTGATATACCTTGATATTGAATAATCGGAGCCTCCTTTATACCACGATGCATTTTCCTCGCGGTATATTATACCGGCCTGGTAGGGTTCACTCATAACAGTTCCCACTTTCCAGAGTGTTGTCCGGGTACTATAATCTTCCCAATCAGAAGCATTCTCAATTGAAAACAGTTGTTCAACCGATTTAAATGGCATCCATTCCAGGAGGAGAGGGGAGTCTTCGGGATCAGGATACTTCTCTTCCAGCGGCAGGTAATAACTTCCGGATTCAATAGAAAACCAATCAAGGTATTCCGATGCTTCGGGATCTTTAGTTGCGATGCGTATATAAGTATCCTGGCAGTAAAGAACATAATCATAACCATTTTTTGTAAAGGAAAAGGGATGTATAGCTGTATGATCCGGTACGAGCTGGTTCATGGTATTCTTCTCCAGATCAATTTCCCATATACATGCAGCTCCCCCTGAATTATCGAAAAATATTTTTTTACTGTCTTTGCTCCATGTTAGATCCCCGATCGACCACATGCCATCATATCCCGGATCATCCCACAGGATCTCGTTTTCTCCGGATTCAAGGTTCTTCAGGTAGATGGTATTATTGAACCAGAAGACCTGGTGTTTTCCATCGGGTGATACGATGGTATTTACAAAATCCTCATGTTCAAAGGGGTATGCTTCAATGGTTTCAAGATTAAAGGAGTCGAGTGAAAAATAATAGGAAGTTAAATCTTCCGTATAGAAGTAAACCCTGTCATCCATTTGTCTGAAATTATCCAACAGAGACCAGTGAAACTGAAGGTCGCTGGCTATGTAATTGATGTGAATCTCATTCTGGTTAAGGGATTTTACTTCGAGTGAGAAGCCATTCTCCCGGTCACCCTGCGCATACACCAGGTACTCCGTCCCTTCATAGTCGAAAATCCTGGCAAAACGGATATCTGTCCAGCCTTCATGTACCTGTTTGATGTGCCATGGTTCCTCTGTCTGCTCCAGGCTGCGTGGAACTGCACCGGCATAATTCTCACGGCTGTCATTAAGGAAGGTAATGGACTGTTTGCTTCCTTTTTCTGATGTACATGTATACAATAGAAGGATGAAGAGCGGGCCAAGCAGGATATACTTAATCCAGTAGATTTTTTTGTTCATTTTATTGAGGATTGTTATGGTAAGTTCTTTTTAAAAATCATGTTTGGCCACCATTACACACATATAATAGGTGTAGGTTGATCCTTCTTTTTTGGCCATGCCTATCCCGATATCAGTACAATTGCTCCAGAAATCTTCAATACCCAGCAGGTGATTGCGATGTCCCGGTGGATCCACGCCCTCATCAATGATCAGGTCTATGATGGCCCTTTTTCCTGTGGAATGGCCGGCCTGAATGGATTCGAAATAGTTGCTGGCCACATCTTCAAACCAGTCTTCCGGGATCTTGTAGCCAGCATGAAAAATGCGGTAATTCATGCCGTATCCATCGGGATCGGTATGACCGAAATAATTCCTTGTGGCCATATCCAGGGCTTTTTTTTCTGCTGCACCGGCCAGTTTACTGTTCCAGGATAGTTCAGGTTTCGCTTCTACGTAACTCAGGTCAACACCGGTTTCATCGCTGAAGGCATCAGGGTCCTGCCTGACTTGATTAAGAAATTCAGATGCCGCTTTGGCTTCATCTTTCAGCAGTTCCTGTGCTTTCACCGGTAAGCATAGTGCAATAGTAATGACCAGGATTGTCAATCGGGTGGTATTTTTCATGAGATAATTATTTATGCAACAATTTTACGAAAATATGGGTAGGGGTCGAATATGAGCACTATAAATCAGTTTTAAATAATTTGGCAAAGCACTACATATAGTTCCGGGTTCCGGGCTTTTCGTTCCTTGTTCTTCGCACCCACGCTCAAATCTCACACCCACGATTCACGATTCACGATTCACGATTCACGCCTCTTCAACCACTTCAAATCCCATCAGAGCCGCCACATTGTAAACAGGTTTTTTAAGATCACCGAAGAAGGTTACCCGGTGCCAGCCCCACTGGTCCCAATAATCGAAGAGTTTATTGATATCTCCTTTCACTTCCACGGCCAGTTTGGTTCGGCAGGCTTTATCCTCATCCACATTTTCAACCGATATGCCCTGGTGGAAGATCACCTGCTTTTTCATATGGTCGAACTGTATGGTTGTGGTCATTTCATTCAGGGGGAAGAGCGACCTGTTACAAGCTCCCAGCCTGTCTTCCGAGTGGTCGCGGAGGTGGTATGGATTGGCCGGTCCTTCCGGACCAAATACTTTTGTCGGAGCAACACAATGGGCGTAGATTATCTGGTTTTTAGAGGTATCAATCACCGGATCTGAAATGAATCCGGGCCTGCCGGCCAGGTAGGTCATGATCAGTTTGGTCATGGTGGAGCGCTGATCCGCTTCACAGGCACCCACCAGTCCCATATTGTCCAGCTGCATGAAACCAAGACAGGGATATGCTGCTACCAGCTTTTTGCTGTAAATACCACCCAGGCAATTAATGGTTATAGCCTGGGCCTCGTATTTTTCGAGCAGCTCCAGCATGGCAAGATAGATTGTGGCAGATTTTATTATTTCCTCTTTTGAAGGTTCGATGGTTTTTTCGGCTTCTGTGATCCATTGTTCTGCTACCTTTTGGGCATCTTTATTACTTATCTTTTCATACGTGTTATTCATCTCATTAAATTCAACATTGATCACCTGGGTGCCATACATTTCAGGTATCTTCGAATCAACATTGCCTCCAACGACCAGCACCTTCGATGATTTCAGTTTCTTCAGACAATCCAGGCAATTTACAGCATCTGCAAGATCCTGGGGATCAGAAGAAGAGATGCCAAGCACAGGATGACCGGCTCTTTTTACAGCGGCAAAGCTGGTCAGGAATTCACCGGACCCCGCATACAGGTTGTCTGCTATAATGGTCGGTTTTCCAGTAGAGGCTATAGTTTCGGTCAGCTGGCCCCAGAGGCAACCTGCCAGGTAGACCACATAACCATCCACTTCCTCATCCATAGCCAGGATCTTTTTTGCTTCTTCTTCTGTTCCAACCATTGTTTTGCTGGTCAGGAAATGAACACCGGGACACCCTCTTATTAGCCGTTCATGAACCTCGTTAATGTGGCCTTCGAAATCATAATGGATATTCGGCCAGTTGGGTTGATCCGGGTCAGGATAGGCATAAACGATCCGGATGATGGCTTTTTCTGAAGGAAGTTTTGGTCCCCTTCCGGGCCCGAATAAAGGCCCTGCCGTAAAGGCCGGGAATAGCATAGTTCCGGTGGCACAGGTTGAGCAGGTACCAATAAATTGCCGGCGGGTAAAAGGATTAAGGGAATTGGTTGATGGATCCATAGTGATAAATTTTTTTGATTACAAAATGATCCCTACAAATTACAAAATTTATCACCAAATGTATTCGGGAAATCTAGAAATAAACCATTTTAATTTTGAGCCTGAGCTCAGCTTTGTTCAGGTTAAATTTTGCATTCTTATATTTGGGAGGACCCATTTTTGCAGGAGCATCGCTGGATGCACCAAATCCTTCCTTCGGGATTCCAATCCAGTTGGCATCCATGATAAAATTGTTATTCTCATCATGCAGGATGCCGATGGCGTATTCTCCAAATGATATTGAATCAAAGACGGCAAATGCTGAAGAACCGGAAATTGTTGTAATGATTCTCGCCACAGCCTGCTCATGGTCACCCGGGAAGGCATCCGGGATATTGTAAATGGACACCTTTACATTACCTGCCTCATTTCTGATGTTAGTGATCTCGACATATATGGTACCGGCTTTCTCTGCTTGTGAATATAGATTAACCTGCAGGCCTGCCGCAAATAGAATAAAACTGATTTTAATGAGTGATGAACGCATGAATTGAAAGATTACTATAAGATTTAAATTTACTAAATTGGCTCAAATTTCGTGCCTGTATGGCCTTTCCTTTAATCTGATTATGAACAGGATTTTCATTTTATCCATCTTTGCCCTTTTTCTTTTCAGCTGTACCCCCGTTGTCAGGGAATACAAGCAACTCAAATCAAGAGAAACAAGAAAAACCTATGCCACCGGTAAACTGCCTGTTTATTCGGGAGACAGTCTGAGGCATATCCTGTTTCCGGTGGGAGGGATCGGAACCGGGGATATCCTGATTGGCGGCAGGGGAGATATAAGGGAACTGGAGATATTTGGCAGGGCCGACCTGGATGAATTGCCTCCCTACATGACCTTTTTTTCACTCTGGATGCAGACAAGACAAATGGAGGAAGGCATTCCGGTAGAAAATCCCCCTGTTGTTAAGATCCTTGAAGGGCGGTTACCCGATGATTATCCCAATCCCTTTGGTGTGCCCAGGCAGCAACTTGCAGGGATGCCGAGGTTCGAGCAGGCCCGGTTTACAGGAAAATACCCGTTCGCGAATATTCAGTTGGTGGATAAGCAGGTCCCCCTTAATATACAACTGGAAGTATTCAATCCCCTGATCCCCCTGGATCCGGATAACAGCAGCCTGCCTGCTTCAATTTTCATCTGGCATATAGCCAATCCCGGTAAGGAGGAAGTGGAATTTTCTGTCCTTCTATCCATATCAAATCCTTTTCAACCTGAACATGACCCGTATTCAGGTAGAAGTTCAAGTGGGGCAGTCCGGGATCTTGATATTGAGGGATATAATGGATTTATTTTTAATTCTACACAAGAAGCTCCCGTGTCAAAACAGGGTGAATTAACCGTGGCTTCATTGCCGGAAGCTCAAACCCAATCATTCCTGGTATATACCTGAAAGGATCACAGAAAACAGTATGGCCTTTGGGAATAGTGAAGCAGAGAATCTAACTGTAAAGAATTATTATTCAACGCTTTTTAATGGATCATCTGAAGTTGCAGATTATGTTTTCTCTGAGTATGATTATCTGTATAATATGACCAGTAAATACAGTGATATCCTTTTCAGATCGAGCCTGCCTGCCTATGTCCTTGATGCCCTGGCATCCAATACGGCCGGCTTAAAAACCAACCTGATCATGCAGGACCACCTAGGACGAGTCCATGGTTATGAAGGTTTAGGTAATGATTTCGGATGTTGTCCCGGGAATTGTACACATGTGTGGAATTATGCCCAGTCGATGGCCTTTTTGTTTCCTGCACTGGAGCAGAAGGTACGGGAAGTTTCCTTTTTGCATGATACACATGAAAATGGATACCAGTGTTTCAGAACCACCTTTCCGCCTGGTGATTACTGGTTTAAAAATGTGGCAGCTGATGGCCAGATGGGTAATATCATGAGGGTATACAGAGAATGGAAACTGTCTGGCGATTCTCTATGGCTGGCCGCCTTATGGCCAAAGGTAAAAGCTGCCCTGGAATTTGCCTGGAAAGGCAGTGGTCAGCCCAGGCGAGGTTATGAATGGCAGAACAATGCGAGCATTCCCTGGGATCCTGGTAAGGAGGGAGTGATGCGGGGAGACCAGCACAACACTTACGATATTAATTTCTACGGTCCTAATACAATGACCGGCTCTCTTTACCTGGGTGCTTTGAAAGCATGCGCTGAAATGGCTGGTTATTTAGGAGATATGGAGTCGTCTAAGGAATACCTGGAATTATACGATAATGGTCGGAATTATTACGAAACCGAATGCTGGAATGGCGAATATTTTATCCAGCTGGTGGAAGTGGCTGAAGGGATTGAGATCCGGGACAGACTGGTTGTAAAAGATGCCAAATCCGGTACACAGGAAATCAAGTACCAATATGGAAACGGTTGCTTGTCGGATCAATTGTTTGGCCAGTACCTGGCGCATGTTTCAGGACTTGGATACCTGTTCGATTCGGCTAAAGTAGATGCAGCAATGGATGCCATATACAGGTATAACTATAAGCCTGATCTCAGTTATTTTCAAAATGTACAGCGGGTATATGCATTAAACAATGAGGGTGGGTTGTTGACCTGTACCTGGCCGCTGGGAGTAAGGCCACAATTCCCGTTTGTTTATGCCGACGAGGTATGGACCGGCATCGAATACCAGGCGGCTGCTTCAATGATATGGTCGGGGTATGTAAGCGAAGGATTAGATGTAGTAAAATCGGTCCGGGACCGGTACCGCGGATATAACCGGAATCCCTTTGCAGAAATTGAATCGGGAAGGTTTTATGCAAGGGCCATGTCGAGCTGGGGTGTCTTGCTTGCCTTATCCGGATTTGAATATGACGGTGTGGTACATTCCATGAAATTCGATCCGAAAATCAATCATTTGAATTTCAGTACCTTCTGGTCATGTGGATCGGGATGGGGTGAGTTTAAGCTAAAGGATAAAGAAATTATTCTTGAAGTTGCATTTGGAGAGTTGGAATTGAACCGTCTGCAAATCCCGGCAGAATATGGTTCCCGTAGATTAAAAAACAACCTGTCAACAGCGTTCGAAATTCAGGTAGATAATGATTTGATAAATATTATCTTTAATTCCCCAATTGTCCTGATGGAGAATGAAAAACTTGTATTAACAGCTGGTGATTAGTACCTGGGCTATTATACTTTTTCTAATGAGAAAAATTTCACAAATTCTTTCTTTTTTCCTCCTTGCTCTGGCTGTCATCGCATGTCGGACCAACGATTCAGATCTTGATTCATTAAAAAAATACCGGGATCAATTGACTGCTTTCAGGGCAGAGTTTGCTGTAAAGGAAATGCCTGATGTCCCTTTCTTCCTTTTTGGAATGGGTAACCGGGTTAAGTTACTCTACAAAAATGGCCAGCTTATCCATTCATTTTCTGGTAAGGTTTTAAAGGAATGGGATGTTGATGCAGAGATTATTATACCTAATCTATTCAAGGTGAAACTGAAAACAAAAAAGGGTACTAATGTGATCATATCTGAAGATGAAGGGGGTGTGTTTATCCAGGAAGGCAAGGTTAAAGAACTGGTTGAAGGGACCAATTTTCCGGTCAACCTGCCTGCATTTAATGACCATCCTTACAGCGAAATCCTGAAAGTCCTGCACCAGGAGCTTCTCGTCAATATTTATGACAGCAAACCGGTCCCCAATTATTTTGTATACCAAAAGCCCTGGCGGAGAGATGCAGCCATGATGGCCATGTGTTTTGAAAAAACAGGGAACCTCGACCTGATCCGGGATTGGGTACTAAGTATCGATGATCCATACGACCACAATAATAAGGCCGGGGGTGTTCCGGAAAATGAGGCGGATAACCTGGGCCAGTCATTATACCTGGTTTCACTGTTTGCCGATAAAGATCATCCGGTTGTACAAAAGATCATTGATGAACTGCCCGCCCTGGAGGTTACAGAAAATAACAAGAGGTATATTCTTGGGCGATCCGACTTCCAGGAGGTACCCGTATACCAGACCAAATGGCTGAAGTTTGGACTGGAATCCATGGGATTGGAGGATCCTTACTCAATTCCTCCCGGACCTGATAATTACAGTTCTTTGTTCTGGTGGGATTATCATGCCTTTCATGCGCCAAATGAAAACAACTGGCGGAATGACTGTTATCCCTATATTGGCTGGGCGCGGGACCATTTTAACGGAATTAAGAAGAGCCCGATCAGCAACCAGGATTATCCATTGACATGGGAAATTAAAGCCAGCCAGGCAGATTATGGAGGCATGGCTATTATTGATGATATCTTTGTTGAGCAACAAACTTCCGTTCCGCATACCTGGCATGCTGCCGAGGTTTTTCTATACCTGTTGGATGAAGAAATGAAGTTATCCGAATAATATCCAAAAATTAATCCTATGAAGTCAATAAAATTTCTACTGATCTTTTCTATTGCTGTTTTTTCATGCACGGAGGAGAAAAAAAACGAACTGAATTTCGAGGCTATAATTATCGACGAGCAGGGCAAAGGACGAACCACAATCGGGGATGTGAACATGGATGACAAAAATGATATTGTAGTACACACCTGGGGAACCGACCGGGGCAAGGTGGGTGACGGTGTATTGGTAGCTTACCTGTATCCTGATTGGACGAAGCTGGAAATTAAAACAGAAACACACTATTTTGGTGATGCAGTGGTGGTTTCAGATCTCAACCAGGATGGTTTAAACGATATTATCACCTGCAGGGGAAACGATTTGAGTGCTGAAGTATGGTGGTATGAGAATCCGGGAAATGAACCCGGTGCAACCTGGAAAGAGACACAGATTGCCCTGGTTGAGGAACATAGTGAGACAAAAGATGTGGAGGTGCATGATATGGATGGCGATGGATTACCGGATGTTATTGTTCGTACCAAGCATTATACCGTAGTATATTTTCAATTACCAGACGGGCATTGGCATGAAAACAGGATGGAGACACGGCAAAGGGAGGGCATGACTGTTGGTGATGTGGATAATGACGGGGATTATGATATTGTATTAAACGGATTCTGGCTGGAGAATGGGGAGCAACCTCACGATATGCCCTGGGAGAGCTTTGTTATTGATGATAAATGGTTCACTGACAGTACGGGTGGATGGCAGGACTATAGTGTT
>JADHVS010000057.1 GCA_016783865.1 Bacteroidales bacterium | reverse complement strand
GTCATCAGTTTTGGCCGGTCGGCAACCACCCAGTCGATGAAATAGAACCTGCAGTTTTCCACCAGGTTGGCATTGCCCCTGAAGTAGATGGCCTCGCTTTCAGTAAAGGAAATGTCGCAATTGATCAGTGAATTGTTAGTCGGTGAATAGGTATTGCTGTTATACATCCTGGTTACATCGGGTTCTGCAGTTTCTTTCAGCATTCGCCTTGAACAGCTTGGAAATTTCATCGTACAGTCCTCAACGGTTATATTGTAGCAGTTATGAAAAAGGAAGGTAGTGGCAAAAAATTGAATTCCGGAGATCTTTATGTGTTCGGATCTTTCGGCCGAAATGCACCATGACTGGACCTTGGCCCTGAGGCTGGTATCGGGGGGCTGACTGCCGGGCATCCAGGCATATAATTCACCGGATGTTTTATCATAAACCCATTCGCCGGGCGCATCGAGGAGTTCGAGGGTTCCTTCGAGGTAATAATAATGTTGTTTCGTTTTATAGCCGGGGACGGGAGTATATGTAAATATGTTTGTGTCCTTTTCATGGGTAATCACTTCCCTGCTGTATGTTTTCCACGAACCGACATTTAAAATGGCCATGGCCCCGGTGGCATCGATCCCTGAACCGGCAAGGCTTACATTGTCGTGGGGAGCATCCACAAGGATTCCGTTTTCACTTGCATCCTCGTTCCCGTGGGCCCAGTTCAATTCCCGGTCCCAGACGGAATGATCGTGCAGGAATGCATTCGGCCAGCGGGCCGGCATCATCATGTTTTGTCCCTGGAAAAGCTGCCAGGTATCGAATCCTGTTGTTGATTTATAGATGGCCCCTTCGTGTATTGTCCAGTCCGTTTCTACAGGTACTGTTCCGTCAAAGGTAACAGCCTCACCATTGAACGGCATGATGACGACCGGGGCACCTTCCGTTCCAATAAGCTGGTCGATGATTACCTCCTCGTGGTATGTTCCTTCCCTGATGAACAGGGTATCACCTGCTTCAAGCAGGTCCACACCTGCCTGTATGGTTCGTTTCGGGCTTTCCAGGGTACCGGGATTGCCGTCATCTCCATCTACCGCGACGAAAATATTCTGGGACCGGGAATACTGGCAGCTCAAACTCAGCAATATAAAAGCAGATGTTAATAGGCTGTTCGCTTTAACCATTGATTTTTCTTATCATTCAGATGCTGTTGTCATTAAAAAGATCCTGAAATAAATTCAGAATGACCTATTATGCTCAGTCAAGCTGAACCCGTTCCTTCAGTCAAGCTGAACTCAGTTCTTCGGTCGTGCTGAACTCGTTTCAGCAACTATTTCCGATAGTCTACTTAACTTCATTATGTAGCTCCGGCCAGCCTTTTTCACGAATCATTTCTCCCATTTCGGTCAGGGCATGGAGATCATCCGGATGGATCGATCCATCCGCTCTGGGACCAATATTCATGAGCATATTGGACCCGGTATACCGGGAGTAAGTCAACCAGTCATATACTTCATCGGCGGTCAGGTGCCTGGCACTTTCATCATTGATCCACCCGGATCGTACATGCTTACCGTCCCGGCCAAAGCACTCCTGCATGACCGTATTCACTTCCCTGAGCATATATTGGCCACACTCCTCCCATCTTTCATTATTGTTTGTCTGCCATCTTTCTTTTCTCAGGTTAAACCGTTCCTGGCGTTCCGGTGTGTCAAATTCATAATCAATGGGCAGCATAAAGTGTTCAGGGGAGCGAAAATCCTCGTCGCATAAACCGCCTTCCTTGAAGGATACCAGGGCATGAGGCTGCAATTTCCTGACCAGGGCAAAAGTCTCCTTTGTCCTGGTATAGTTTTCCGGATTCCTGTAAAACGGTCCGATCCCGTCAAACCATATCCCGGCAACCGGTCCATATTGAGTTAACAGCTCAGTGAGAACTGCATGATTATGCCTGATTTGTTCCTCATCTTTCGTTTCGGCATATTCGGGAGGCACATAGAAAAACAGGGCCAGACCATGGCGTTTGCATGCTTCGGCCAACTCCCCGGCCAGGTCCCGCCCGCACGGTGCATTTAAACTGTTAAAACCGGCCTGTGCTGTCTTAAAATTATAGCATCTGCCCAGGTGGATGGTCGTCAGGTTGAGGTATTTCATTCCGGCTGCTCTGGCCATTTCACAAATGGCATCCGCGTCGAAATTTTTCAACTCATATTTCCGGAAGAGCAGTTCATCCTTGTCCTCGGCTGCTTCATATTCCTCCCTGCTGTAACCGACGTAATCGAGCAACCTGTCAGGAGCTTTCCCATCGGCCCAAAGCAGGTAGTCGGCTTTACCGTTTTCACACAGGCTGGCCAGGTTCAGGTGCACGAACAGACCAAATTTCGCATCTCTGAACCAGGCTTTAGAGGCTTCCCGGCGATCTTCCTTATAGATATCAGCATAATCTTCCAGCCAGTAAGGTATATCATCAGAGGTATTGGTTGTGGATTTATTCTTGCATCCTGTACTCAAAACAATGAACAACAAAAGGATAAAAAATTTTATTTTTTTCATTTGGTTTAAATTTTTATTTAACATTGGAGCTTTTACCTTGGAGCAAATTGCCTGGAGGTTTATTCCTGGAGGTGTTTTATAACTTCACTATAATTATCCGGTGCGCCTGAATAGCCTGTATGCTCGACTTCACGGGAGTAAACCTTCAAAAATTGACCGGGGATGAGGTCTTCTTTCTGAGCCCAGGGGACGTGCCGGTCAAAGAGGGTCCCAAACTCTTTGTAATGGCCCGTCGTTACGGCTTCATCCTTCCATCTCTGGATCTCCGAATCGTATAACTTTCGCATCTCTTCAAGGACTTTTTTAGCAGACTCCTCGGCAACCATATTCTTCATCTCGTATGGATCATTTCTGAGATCAAACAGCTCTTCTGCCGGATCCATATTGTCACCAAAATACCAGTAGATGTATTTCCATTCCTCTGTCACCAAGGAAAAGGCCAGGTTCGGGGCCGAACCCCATGCCTGGATGACGGGAAGGGCTTCCCGGAAATCAACATCGGGATCTTCAAGGGCTGGCAACAGGCTTTCCCCGTCCATATTTTCAGGTACCGGTAACCCGGCCAGCTCAATAATGGTCGGTGCGATGTCCGTATTTCCTGTAACCGCTTCATTGTGCCATTTTTTCCCTGCACTTCTGCTCCTTGGATCGAAGACGATCAGCGGGGCCCTGCATCCCTCTTCGTATGGCAGCACTTTCCCGCCGAAACCATGCGATCCGAGGTTATATCCGTTATCGGAGGTGAAAATAATGACTGTATTATCAGCAATACCCTGTCTTTCAAGTTCTTCCCGAATCATTCCAACGGCATAATCCACACCATAAATCAGCTGATGGTATTTCCTGTAGCTCTCCTGGAATTTCTTCATATAATCCCCACCAAAAAGCCTTAAGTATTGCCGGCCAAGTTTACTCTGAAGGGCCAGGTGCCCGGCCGACTCCCTCCCGTAATTGACTGGCTTATCAAAGATGGTATTTTCATATACGGTATCGAATACAGGATCCGGGGACAGGGGGCCGTGCGGTGCCTTAAAGCTGACGGACAGGCAGAATGGTCTGCCATCCATAACCGATTCTTTAATAAAATCTTGAGCTGCTGCCCCGTAGGCCCGGGAACTATGGGGACATTCCTCCGCATACCTGGCAATGTATTTATTCTGTGCTGTCTCATATTTTGTTTGTCCCGGTCCCCCGGCCCACCAGTCAAATTCATCAACCGGCATGACACCATAATCATTATAACCCGATCCTGAATTCGGATCCTCCTTGACGGCAAATCCGAACTTTCCTGCAAAACCTGTCCGGTAACCGGCTTCCTGCAACAACTCAGGATAGGATCCTGCAAACTTATCTTTGGATAGCGGGCCATGCATAAAATTGCACCCGGTCTTGTACTCATACATCCCGGTCATGTAGGTTGCCCTGCTGCCCATGCATATCGATGTAGTGCAATAGTAATTATTGAACCAGATCCCGTCCTGTGCCAGCCGGTCAATGTTGGGTGTCTTGACCTGTCCATTCCCGCTATAACCAACTGTATTATATGCCTGGTCGTCAGTCAGCAGAAAGATGATGTTTGGCCTTTCCTGCTTGCGCCTTGAAGAAGGATCCTGCCCGTTGCAGGCACAAAAAAGTGCAAGAATAAGTACAGGACTAATAATACATCTCAACGTCTTCATATTTGTTTTGAATAAATTTTAAAAGAAAGATTGTTTCATAAAGGATTTTTACGAGTCCCCATTTCCCCCCTCTGAATGATTATTAAATCGCTTCTTTCAACCTTAATACACAAATTCTGTCCATACCAAAACATACATCACTAAGAAAATATATTTGCTTCCCAGGCTAATAATCCTGTAATTTAAAAAAGCCTGCTCCCAAATCCCCAGGAGCAGGCTTTTAATTAAATTTGAAAAACACAAACTACTACTTCACAATCTGAATCCTCTCTGTAAATGTTTGATCTGCTGCATGGACCGTTACGAAATATAGTCCTGCATCGAAATTACTAACATCAATCTGCAGTTTGCTCATAGTAAACTCGCCATTGTAAACAGCCTGTCCGGTTATGTTAAACAACTTCACAGTAGAAGAAATATCACCCATGTTCTGCAATTCGAGGGTTAGTATACCCGATACAGGATTAGGATAAAGGCTCAATCCAGGTTCAAGAACCGGGGCAAAACCAACTGCTTCTTCTACCACTACAACAACAATATCTGTGGCAATAAGCTCGCCATCTGTAACCGTTATCTGCAATGTATATACACCGGCTGTACTAAAGGTAACTTCAGTATCCAGCTGGTTAGCTGAGGTAATGGTAACATTGGCATTTACTCCTGTTTTCACAGTCCATTCATAGGTCAATGTTGAGCCGATTGGGTTGCCATCATCATCAGCCGTGGCACCGACATTAATGGATTCTCCCTCCTCTATCGTGAAATTGGCGGTAGTTACCGAAACGGTTGGTGCACTGTTACCGGGTGTGGATACACCTACATTAATGATCTCTGTCCTGCTGATCTCACCATCATCAACTGTTACCTGAAGCACCACGGCACCCGCCTGGGCAAAAGTAACATCAGTTTCTAATGCTCCGGGATCAGCGATGGTTACACCTTCTCCACTGATAACTTTCCAGGTTACGGTAAGTAACGTTGGCAACGGCATGTCATCATCATCGGCAGTTGCTTTTAGAGTAATTGTCTGATTTACAATAATGTTTGTGTCAGCAAAAGCAACTGATAATGTAGGCGCAAGGTTGTTATCCGGTGAAGCCTCATTCAGGAAGTTCAGATAATAAACCACCCTGTTTGTGCCGTCCTCTGATACGACCTCAAGCTTGTCATCGTACGCCAGGGTACCTGATATCCTTACATTGCTGTATTTATCAATGACTGCTGCAGTAGCTCCTGTGACAGGATCGATCCATTCCATGAATACCTCCACTCCGATACCTTCAGGAATCAGGGATATATTGACATTATCCTGATCAACCAGGAACATCGAAGAAACCACGAAGGCCTCACTCGACATAGACTCAGGTTTTAACTGATAGTAAATAATTGTGGTTCCATTCTGAGCAATTACTTCAAAGAAAATGGAATCACTTAGCCTCACATCGACCGTTTGCAGGTCATAATTGATGATCTTCAGGGGTACCTGCCTGTCGTCCTGGTCAATGATGTTGAATGTGGCCAGAACCGGCACTTCCAGTGCTGATAGGATATCCTTAATGGGCTTGCCCCACTGGATACCAGAACCTGAGATGGTCCCGTTTGCTCCATCTACAGTAACAGTATAAGAACCCGTATAAGCCGGTTTCACTACCAGGAGGGCATCATCATCCAACGGCTGGTTTAGCAACCTGTAAAGGGTGGTATTATTGCCATCGGCCGATACTACCTGCAGGGTATCTCCGCCGGCAATGTCATCGCCGGCTGCTTTTTCCACTCCGTTCATAATTGTCAGCACCTGCCCGGTATCTGCCTTAATAATATTGTCCATAAAACCACTGACGGCAAGCCCTGTGAAATCACCCTGTATCATAAGATTTCCGGTGAAACCGTCGTCCACCAGGTAGACCAGGGAGGCAACCGTTGATTTGTGAACGGTTGGAAGATCCATGGCATGGCTACCGATATTTTCGGACATCCTGAATTCGTTCCAACCCGGATCAAATGAGTGGTTCATAATCCAATCGCTGTTTTCCTCCGTGGTGCCGAATCCGGCTCCCAGCTCTATCGTTGGGTAGAAGATGTTTGGTTTCAGCATCAACCGGGTTGCCTTGCTGTTATCCAGGATCCTTCCTGCAATATTATATCCTTCTATAGTAGGTCCGAACCTGTCAACAAGTTCCAGGTCACCGATATCTCCTACTTCTTTAAGCCCATTAAATACAGAATCACTCGTTATTTTAAACAGAAATACATAATTGTCTCCATCAAAGCTCAGATTGTTTAACAGGTTCCTGATATGGTGGGATTCATTGGGCCATGGACTGTATTCGATCGGACTGACAATAACATCGGCCTCATTAATATAAGGTGAAACTTTTTCAGGTTTTTGATGCGCTTGCGAAACCACAAATACATCCATTGGCTCAACAAACGGATCAACCGCCTGATCACTTTTCAGCCTCATCCCGTCCACCTTCCATTCAGATGTATCCCCTGCAAATTTATAACCCGGTACATAGGCCTTCTGGTACCTGATATCGAAGCTTGTAGCATCATAACTAACTGGCCTTATATCTGCCACAGCATCAGCCGGATTGTCCAAACCAGTGCCGGTCGTTACAATCATATATTCCGAAATATCAAGGGGTATTCCCTGAGGATTCATAATTTCGAGCATTGCCCCCCAGGCCTGTTCCCTCGCTACCATCTCAGAGATAAAGGGTTCACCAACGTATGGCTGATCCAGCTCCAATGGCCTGTCAATCACGAACAATACTTTATACTCGAGAACTGTGGAATCATCTTCCGCGGTAACAATAAAGGTGGTTGTCCTCTGTTCGGTGCCTCCTGTGAGAGATGTTGCCCTGTTCACACTGATGGTTGCATTCATATCTTCCGGTGAGGCTAATAAAGCAGGTACAAGCTTCGTTCCATAGTCCAGTTTAAGTATGTAGCTTTGAGATGAAGGATTAAATCCCGGGATCGTATCCCCCTTCCAGTCAAAAATCCCTTCGGGCTTCTCCGGCCAGGTTATGGCTCCAAGCCTTGCATTATCGCTGGCTTCAAATTCCTGTACATCGATGAAGTATTCCTCTATCGTTGTGCCATCTTCAGCGGTCACCTTAAGAATATCTCCATATTTTACATCGACCCGCTCATTATCATCTACCCATACTATTTCCCATGAAGCGTTTGATGCCTTTTCCAGGTACTTATACAATGTATCCACCCGGGTGGCAAAAGGCACATCACCGATCGTATCCATCTCCGGCTGGTCTTCAGTCACATAGTAGGGCTCAGCACCCCACATAATTCCATTGAAATCCTCTTCCTGCATGGCCTCAAAGCGCATCCTTCTTTTCGGGAATACCAGTGCCATATCTGTTGCCGGCGTAGCAACCGTAATCTTATAGGAATGCCACTCCAGGTCGTTTCCACAGGCAAAAACATTTAATATATCACCTGTCTGTACGATAGCATGGGCTGAATCGGCGAAATCGATTGTATCCTCAATATACTGCCATCCCATACCGTCACCTATTGTAAATTCATCCATGATGGAATCGCCCTTATAAATACCCCAGTTTACGGTTAATGCAGTGGTATCAATAACCTCGATGGTTGATTCAGGTTCCAGGACAATGCTGTAATCCCCATGGTTACCCACTGTTGTATAGAGTGTTTTCCCTCCATAAAAGGGGATAGGCAGCCATTCTGAATCAGCAATATCAATTCCTCTTGAGTCGTCCCAGTCAAGGTTACCCCTTGGAGTGTTAGCTTTGCGAACAAGTGTGTGGGTGGAGGTTGCATCTTCAACACCAGCCACATTATCCTTTTCCGGATCACTATCAACATGCAGCGTTGCATCTACAGCAAACCTTACCTGGTCAACCATTACAGAATCTCCTGTCGGATATTTGTACCATATTGCACTTGCATATGAACCCCACAATCTCAATAATTGTTCAAAATTATTATCAGCTCCCGCTGCGACATTGGAAACACTATCCTTTCCCCACATCTCCACCTCCGGATGGTACGGGAAATAATAATCTGAAGCTTCCAGCTTGTATGAAAAGAAATGCTTCGAATCGAGGAACCGTTGAAGGTTTTTTGTAGCACCGGCAGCATCCGGAGCATCATACATCGATGCGATGACCATGGATTCCCCCGGTCCCAGAATGCCCGACAGGTAGGTTCCATGTACATCGTCAACGGCGGGATCCATCGAATACCCATAAGGCGCTGCGTACAGTTGCCGCCCCGGGGGGATCGAGGAATAAAAAACATCAGCCATGTCTATGGCCGTATCACCGATATTGGTGATCTCAACGTAGGAATTATTCCAGCTTTCCCCCCGCCACTCTGTAATAAGTAAATTGGGAACGGTGTCAGCCTGTGCGTAGGCCAGTACTGCACCAGCCAGTAAAACAATAGAAAGCAGTAGTTTTTTCATAGTCTTTAATTTGGTTAATAGTTGTTTAAACGTATTTTTCTGAGATGATTATTCACAAAATATCCATCGGTTATCAGTGAATTTTAATTGTGATAACAAATTTCTCGAGAACATAACAATTTGTGATTAAATTCTGAAAAAATCAATAACATGAATCATTCATAATTACCACAAATCTGCAATTGATTTAATTAGTCCATGTAATAAGCACATAATATATTAATCATTGCAATCCGTAAATTTTTCGCTCTGTTAATTACTTCAGATACTAAAAAGGTGAGTTCTGTAAACAATAGTATCCTTTCATTAAATCCTGTTCAACCCGGGGCCTTTTCATTAATCTCCGGGAGACAGGTTTTAAGTGAATCCATCAGATGCCGGTATTCTTCTTTTCCTGCGAAATTAAAGGACTCATCCGGATCGGTTTCATGGTCGCACAGCTCCTCGCCGCCATTGTGGTATTGTATGTACCTCCATCGTTCTGTCCGTATTGGGTGATTATTTTGACCATAGGTGGTGATGGCCGGTACAGGCCGGTCGGTTCCCGGATCTGATAATTGTGGCAGCAGTCTGGTTCCCTCCAGCTGCTTCCAGGCTTCGGCATCCATTAGTTCCACCAGCGTGGGATATACATCCAGCAGGCTCACGGCTTCGTGACATACAGCACCGCTTTCAGGCGTAATGCCTGGAGCTTTTATTATCAGCGGGATTCGGGTTGACTCCTCCCAAAGTGTAAATTTCTCCCAATGCTCCTTTTCCCGATATTCATGCCGTGGTCCGACCATAAAACAATGATGGTATTTTCAGTACGGTCACTCTCTTCCAGTCCCTGTAAAAGCCTTCCCGGCATCCCATGCATCCGCCCCAATCGTTCATATCGTCGATTGAAATAAACAGGACATCATGCTTTTGCTTTTCAGTTCCCTGTTTACAAGAAGCTTATATTAACAGGATGATTATGAATGATGCTCTGATTAATTTGATCATGAACACAGAGTTTTACAGGGCTAAAACCCTGAAGATCTTTATATATCGATTGCCGTCAGTTAAAACTGACGGCAATGGATCATCTTAGCGTAAACTTATAAATAGTGTACGAAGTAAATGGTTTATCCGGCTCGATGATCACTGACGGGAAATCGGGCTGGTTAGGGCTGTCAGGGAAATGCTGTGTTTCAAGGCACAGTCCTCCCCGATATTCATATGCTTTCCCGCCATGTCCCTTTTGTGATCCATCCAGAAAATTGCCACAATAGAACTGTACACCCGGCTGGTCGGTGCGCATCTCAATTTGCCTGCCGCTAACCGGCTCATAAACAATGGCATCCACTTCCAAATCACCGGGATTGTCGAGAATATAGTTATGATCATAGCCACGTCCCAGGATCAGCTGATCATAAGGTTCGTCAATTCTTTCTCCAACCAGATGCGGCTCTAAAAAGTCAAATGGTGTGCCTTTAACGGATCTGAGCTCACCTGTAGGAATCAGGGTACTGTCGACCGGAGTAAAGCGCGAAGCAAAAATCTGCAGTTCATGATCAAGGATATTGCCTGCCCCTGCACCCTTAAGATTAAAGTATGCATGGTTGGTAATATTCAATACCGATTTCTGCTCTGTTGAAACGACATAATTGATTATCAACTCATTGTTATCAGTCCAGGAATAAAACACCTCGGCTTTCATGTTGCCGGGATATCCTTCTTCTCCATCCGGACTGGAATAGGTATAATGAAGTGCAGGCCGCTCATTGAAAGTTGTTTCTTCCACATCCCAAACCGTGCTGTGCCATCCACCCGGGCCTCCGTGTAACGTGTTTGGCTCATTATTTATTTCCAGGTTATATACCTGGTCGTCAAGGGTGAATTGTCCTTTGGCGATTCGGTTGGCATACCTTCCCACTACAGCGCCAAAATATTTATCCCCGGACTCATAATCAGCCAGCGTTTCATATCCAAAGGTGATGTTTTCCAATTCTCCATTTTTATCGGGAACCGTTATCCACACTACCTTGGCTCCGTAATTTGTAATTTTCACCTGGCTGCCGGTGCTGTTGGTCAGGGTATGGAGTATTACCTTCTTACCGTCGATCTCGCCAAAAGGTTCCTCAGAAATGTGTTTGATTTTGGCCGGCTCCTGGCATGAATTTGAAATCAATAATAGTAAAATCCATAAATAATTAATTGCTCTTTTCATAATGATTTATTTTTGATTTTTCTTCCTTCTGTCTTCTGTATTCTGAATTCTGTCTTCTTCCCTAGTATACCTTCCACTCCAGGATCCCGCCCGACCAGTTTTCCTGTAAGGTTACATTCAACCTCAGCGCCTTTGTTTTCACCGGTTTAAATTTGACCACATCATACCTATCCTTTGTAACAGTGTATTCACCCGGGTTACTCACCGGCAACCATGATCCGCCTGACTTATATTCAACCTCCCAGGAAGCAGGGATCCTGCATCCACCGTGCGGACTGTCATCAAACCAGTAAACCTCTACCCTTTCCACTGTTTCAGTTTTTTCAAAATCGTATTGTACCCAATGGACCATATTGGTATCCGGCCACCAGTGGTAACGAGCTGCCGTGCGGTCATCAGAGTTTTCCGGTTCAAACTGATCATTCAGTCCCACCAATGCTTTCGTCTCCTTAGAAGCAGAAACTTTGCTTTTCGAAGCAATGGTAGGCGCCGGAAGTGGCCTTGACTTTTCAACCGACAAGGGCAACCAGACCATCATTTCACCCGGTCCCCTGTTGGCCCAGAGATGATACGGGATAAGTTTCAGCTCTTGCTTCTCTCCCACCTCAATCTCATCCTCCGGTTTTCTTTTTGATGGCACGGATGATCCGGATAAAACCACCGTACCTCCCAGTAAATCAGGATGAAATTCTTCGGTAAATTCCTGTTCGGGATCAAACACCAGGTTCAGGACATGTCCTTCAGGATTGTCGGGCCATTCAGCACAAAATACAAGCGGGCCACGCTGCACAGCCAACCTTCCCTGGTCGGCCTTAACCAATTCATTGGCTTCAATTAACCTGACGGGCATGGAAAAATGAACTTCCACAATATCCCCTTTCCTCCAGGTCTGATCCAGTAGAATAAAACCATCTAACACATCAACTGCTTTTTTTTCACCGTTAACAGTGATTGTTACATCGCCATTGTAATGTTTGGTAAAATGATACAGATCGCCTGGAATGACTTCATTTCTTGCCCAGCCGGGAACCCTCAGATTCAATGTAAAAGTTAATTCCTGCTCCGGATCAAGGATCAACTTAATGGCTCCATCGTATGGGTACCGTGTATCCTGGCGGATGTTAACGGGTGTGCCGTTCAAATCAATAGTGGCTTTATTTGCCATATACATATTAACAAACAGATCATTTTCCCGTGTCGCATAAATATAGCCGGGAATAGAGGGAATAAACCTGCTGATGTTGGAAGGACAGCAGGCACAGCCAAACCATTCCTGCCGCTGGTGCTGGCCGTATGATTCCAACGGATTGGGGTAGAAGAACAGATCACCTGTCAGTCCAAGGCCGGAAAGCAATCCATTATACAACGTCCTTTCCAGTACATCATAAAATTCCACCTCTCCGGAATGAAGGAACATCCTGAAATTCCAGAATACGTTGGCGATGGATGCGCAGGTCTCACAATAAGCCGACATATTGGGCAGTTCATAGGGATCGGCAAATCCCTCATTTCCACCTGCCGCACCAATTCCCCCCGTGATATACATTTTTTTCTGAACAATATCCTCCCATATTTCCCGGGTGGCATTGATGTAGGCCGGGTCATTGGTCAGTGCGGCCACATCGGCCATACCGGCATACATATAACCGGCACGGACTGCATGTCCCACCGCCTCGGTCTGCTCTACTACCTTCATATGGGCCTGGTTGTATTCCTCACCATTTCCTCTGACATCGAGGAGAAATTTTGCAAGTTCGAGATATTTTTCGTCCCCTGTAGCACGAAATAATTTAACCAGTCCTATCTCAATTTCCTGGTGCCCGGGATATTTTTCAACTTTTCCCCATCCAAAGTCATTGTAAACAAGGTCGGCCGACTTGATAGCAATATCCAGAAAGCTTCTTTTGCCTGTCGCCTGGAAATGGGCAACTGCCGCTTCATACATATGACCCAGATTGTATAACTCATGACTGTGGTCAAGAATCTCCCACCTGGTTGGGCCAACCCACGGATGAGAATTATCGCCCATAATGGTCCGGTAGGTATACAGGTAACCATCTTCTTCCTGTGCTTCACCAATATAAAAAATCAAAGTATCCAGGTAAGATTCCAATTCAGGATCCGGAAACATCTGCAGTGAATAACTGGCTCCTTCAATTATCTTATACACATCAGAATCATCAAACGGGTAATTGGAACAAAATTCACCCTCTTCATATCCGCCGGCAATATGGAAATTTTTAATCCGGCCTGTTTCCTCAGATTGCCGGAATGCAATAGGAATAGTAACCTCATGATTTTTCTTTATGCGCGGTGCCCAGAAATTATCCGTTACCTGTACAGCAGTGAACGGAACAGGTTTTATAGGATAGTCGCTGACCCGATCAGCCTTCTTTTCACAAGAGGACAGGAGTATAAAGACTGAAAATGCAATAATAAAATTAGGGACACAGGTGCTATGGTTCTTCATTATTAACAGTTTTTAAAGGTTGCAGGTTGCAGGTTGGGTGTGGGATTTGGGGCATTAGGTTTGCTAATAAATATATTATTCAGTTCGGTTATAAAGTTCAACACTTTCGCTAACTCTTCCAAATGGTTCTCCTTTATAATTACCTAATTTCACTATTTTCAGGCTTACAAAATATAATTGAAGATGAGGCTGTCTCAAAAGACCTGAAATCTATTCTATTAGTCATTCTGAAGCACAGAACTCAGAAACTGAGATTCATGATGCAATTGACATCCAGTCATCCCGAACTCGTTTCGGGATCTAAATTACTGATATTCAGATGCTGAAACAAGTTCAGCATGACGATTGGTCAGAATGATGTCATTAGCAATTTATTTCAGAATCTCATTATCAGCTAAATACGGATTCTGAAACAAGTTCAGAATGACCTAATTGTACCTTTTGAGACAGCCCCAATTTTCTTGGAGGTGTTACCCCCACACCCAGACAGGCATTGAGGTAAAATCGCCGTACATGAGCAGATCAAAGAATGCATGTGCTACCAGGGCTGGTAATACACTCCTGGATCCGGCCCGCAGCAATCCATAAATTATCCCGAAAAAGAACGTAAGACCTGTAAGAGCCAAAAAATTAACTTCAACTAATTCATTCACAGACCATAATATAAAAAACTTGTATATCGTGTGGGCGGCTGCGGCAATTGATACAGAACCAAACACTCCAAGGATCCTCAGCCTGCCCTGAACAAATCCCCTGAAAACGAGCTCTTCTGTAATCCCAATTAATGGAGAAACAAGGGCAATAATTGTAAGGGATCCGGGGAAATCCGGTAAATCATAATAGTACCTGCCATAAAATGCCGGCAACACCCCTATGATCACTCCTGCCAGACAATAGAGCAGTATCCTCTTATTGAAGCGGTCTATTCCAAAAATCTCTGCAGGGGATTCTGATTTGACAATGATTGCAGAAATAACGAGTGAGGCCAGTAACAAACCACCAAAGGCAACAGCAATTAAATAATTATCTTCCTGGATAAACCATGCAAATACACCTATCCCCGCTACCAGTAAAATGGTCTCAAGTAATACAGAGTTTTTTTCATTTTGAATTTTAAACAGGGATGTCATTCAGCAAAGGTTGTGATCAATTCCTGATAAACCTTCTATAACCAAATGCGAGCAAAAAAACAGGAAGTATTAGCAGTATCCATCCCGATCCCATGCAGAATCCTCCTCCCGGGACGATCTGTGCACCAGGCAATGCTTCCTTAAGTGCTGCAATTTCATCCCCGGCAGCTGAAAAAGATTCCTCTTCAATTACAATCAGCTCAATCCCTTCAAGTTGCTGCAGTGTTTTGTAATCAATCTCCATCCCTCCAATAGTCAGAGCCTTCAATTTCTGAAGCCGGGTAAGGGATGATATATCGGTCAGATTTTCACATCCGAGTAATTCAACTCCTTGTAAGGATGTATGAAGTGTCAGTATGTCATCGAAATCCGCCTGGCTTGTTTCCAATGGAAACGACAGCCAAAGCAACGAGGGAATCTCTTTTAATACAGACAGTTCCGTTAATGTATCACAATCCATAAGGCTTAAACACTGTAGTCCGGGAAAGGTCTTTACCTTTGAGATATCCCTCAGGTCATCACACATGATTAAATACAATGACGACAGTTTTTTCAGATCACCCAGAACATCCAGTGACTCTATATTTGATTCGGCAATGGTTAATGATTCCAGGCCAGACATTTTTTCAAATTGGATATGATTTGATTCGCCGGGATCCCAGCCACCAAGGATCAATGATTTTAATTTTGGCAATTCATTCAGAAAATCACCCACCTCCAGGTTTTCCTCACCCAGTAGTACCAATTCAAGATTCTCAAAATTTGCAGTCAGGTCACTTATCCGGCTATCCAGATCAATATCCATAATGATCAGACAGGTGGGATGGAACATTGAAAGTATTTCATAAACCAGTTCCAGGCTATCGATATTCTCAAGCGATAATCCGATGCCCGGATTCGCTTCAGCGATCATATTTAATGCAGCTATATCATCTTCTCCAGTCACGTCACTTACATATAACAAATCCAGGACTGCAAGGTCTTCACTATTCATTTCACCTATCCTTTCACTTAATTCAGTATCATTATCCAGATACAATGAATGGATCTTATCATTTATCCTGAGTATTCCCGGAGCTGTTGAATCAATGGTAATTTCAAGATGCAGTCCAAACTCTTCTCTATACATAATATACCCGATGAATCCATCCGGTTCACCGAAAGCCAGAAGCAGGTCTCCTTCTGATACAAGCAAAGCACTGGTTTCACCTGAATCAGAAAGTGAACCGAACTTAGCATTGTGCATAGATACATTATCAATAAAAACACAACCTGAAACGGTGATCACTTTCAGATCTTTTTTCTCCTGGCTACAACTAAAAAGGACAGAACAGAAAACTATAACAGCAGCTATAGTTTTCAAATTTGATGAAAGGCTGATGCGTTTCATGATGTTTAGTTTTTGGTTGATGTAATTGGCCGAATTCCTGGCACTATTCTTGAGTGCCAGCCATCTTCTTTCCAAAGTATCTATTAATCAGGCAATTAACTTTTTCGCTATTTTAACCTCCAAGGTTTAAACCTCCGGAGGTTAAAACCTTGGAGGTTCTATTTTTAAAGGCTAGTCCTCCTTTGTAATAAGCGCCTTGATCCGCTCTATCTGCTTCTGCTTATTTACCTCGCGCAGGTTCCTTGCGGTTTCAGTAAAATACTGGTGCCCTGTAATAAATTTTACCTGCAGCTTATTCCAGTCATTGTAAGTTCCGATCTTGTTCTGCTCTTTCAATTCTTTGTACAGTGTATTTGAAACGGGTATCATATCAGTCCGGCCCAGGTAATCCAGGTCTGAATCACAAATAATGGATTGCAGCAGATCATTAGGCTGTGGAGGCATTTTAGTGGCCATAATAATATCACAAATCTTTTCTATCTGCTCTTCACTGTATCCATACTTGGGCAAAAAATCCCTCGCCATATCACATCCATACTCCTCATGATTATCATACCCAATGGTATGTCCGGCATCATGGAAAAGACCAGCGGTTTTTAACAAAACTAATTCCTCATCTGAGCATCCTTCAGCCCAGCCAATTAACTCAACCTCAGTAACCACATCGACGGTATGCTTCACATTATGGTAATACAGGTATTTGGGGAGTCCCTGCTCCAGTTTGTCAAGTATAATCTCCTGCATATCAGTAAACTGGATTAACTTAAACTTGGTATTGAATGCCTCATTCGGGACGATCCCCTTTTCATCATCAGAGAACTCCGGTCTCAATCCCTTTAACTTGAACATCTCAAGGTCCTTGTGGTATTTGACCGGTAATTTTCCTGAATACTCGCACACGAAGAATTCCTTGGTCAGCTCATAAGTCATTACCGAGATCAGGATACTGCCAAACTCTGCAGAAGCTTCCATTCTTGTTGTAATATTCACCGTATCACCCTTGATGTCATAGGATACTTTTTTCTTGCCCAGTACATTAGCAGTCACAGGCCCCGTATGGATTCCCACTTTGATATCCCATATCCTCTTTTCCTCATCAAGATGACTCTTAAATTCATCCAGGAATTGATTCATTTCGATGGCAGCCATTACAACCTGTACCGGGTTGGTTATATTTTTTACAGGGATACCACCCGCACACATAAACGAGTCACCAATGGTTTTGATCTTCTGTATCTTGTACTTCTTAAGGATCTTGTCAAACGTAAATAATACCTCATCCAGCTCATCCATCAGTTTTTCAGAATCCATCCCATCCGAGATCTTATAGAATCCGTGGATATCGGCGTAAAGCACGGTAGCCATCTTAAAGCTAAGAGACTTTGGACGATCGGCATCTTTAGCCTCAGGTAATGCTCCCCCCTTCTTGAATTCGTCCAGGATCTCCTGCAGGTATATTAATTCTTCCTGGATCTTATCGTTTTCCTTACTGAGCTTTTCATTTTGCTCAATAAGTTCCTGGTTTTGTTTGGCCAGTTTTGAGATCCGCTTTAATAGATTGGCATTCTGCTCTGACATGATCGACCTGAAATTTGTTACGGCACTTTTTCAAATTATTTACAAGGAATAAAAAATGCCTTCATAAATTTAAAGATAAAAAATTCTTTTGGTTAATAAAACCAGATCCTGATTCTTCTCTCCGGGATTTTTATTCTGCTAAATTTGTAAACTCAAATAAGTACCCTTATGCAACGAATCAAATTAAAGTTTGTCGTTCTGCTTCTCATCCTTTCACTGACTGTTTATGCCCAGAAAGAGGAGGATCAATGGACAGTAATGTTTTATAATGTTGAAAACCTGTTTGATACATTGAATACTCCGGATAAGATGGATGAGGAATTTACACCGGGATCCGAAAAGATCTGGAACCAGGAGCGCTACGGAAAGAAACTGGATGATATTGCCCGTGTTATTCAGTCCATGAATCCATCGGAATTACCTGAAATTATAGGATTATGTGAGGTTGAAAACAAAGAGGTTCTGCAGGACCTGGTCCGGACAGATGCTTTGCGAAAAGGGAATTATGGTATTGTGCATATTGAAAGTCCTGATATCAGAGGAATTGATGTGGCACTTCTTTACAGGACAGAAGAATTCACTGTTACTGAAAAAAAGGCATTGACAGTTGTGTTTCCTTTTGATTCAACAGAAACCACCAGAGACATCCTTTATGTGAAGGGACAGACCAACTATAATGAAACGTTACACCTTTTTGTTAACCACTGGAGTTCAAGAAGTGATGGACAGAGGGAGACAGAACCGAAAAGAATATTCGCTGCGGTGGCCCTGCGGAAGGAAATTGATATGCTCTTAAACAGGGATGATAATGCTAAAATTGTCATCATGGGTGATTTCAATGATGAACCTACCAACAACAGCATTTTTGGGATGCTGATGGCCAATAACAAGAAAAAAAATGCATCAGGCAGGGACCTGTTCAACCTGATGTATGATATGCATAACGAAACCAACACGGGAACATACAATTTCAGGGGCACCTGGAATATGCTGGATCAGATCATCATTTCCCAGGCATTGCTCTCGCCAAAATCCGGTCTGCGCACAAATTATGATAGTGGAAAAATTTTCAGTGCCGAATGGATGATGTATAATGATGAGAGACTCGGACAGGCTGTTCCCAGTCGTACGTACGGAGGTCCCAACTACTACGGTGGGGTAAGTGATCATCTGCCGGTTTATGCAACGTTTTTTAAGAAGTGACGTGTGACGAGTACACAAGTCGCAAGTCTTCTAGTGTTAATCGGTTATCTTAGATCATGTATACTCGGAACCCGGAACTGAGAACTCGGAACCAAAATATGAATTTCAACCTGACATCAGACTACAAACCCACAGGAGATCAGCCGGAGGCGATTAAGCAGCTGACAGAGGGATTACTGAATAAGGACAAATACCAGACCCTCCTGGGTGTGACGGGATCAGGGAAGACCTTTACAATGGCCAATGTCATCCGGAACATCGGCCGGCCCACGCTGGTACTGAGTCATAATAAAACCCTGGCCGCCCAGCTATATGGAGAGTTCAGACAATTCTTCCCGGAAAATGCAGTCGAATATTTTGTATCCTATTATGATTATTACCAGCCTGAAGCATATCTGCCCGTCACCAACCTCTATATCGAGAAAGATCTCTCGATCAATGATGAGATTGAGAAAATGCGATTAAGCACTACCTCTTCCCTGCTGTCAGGAAGAAAGGATGTGATTGTGGTCTCTTCTGTTTCATGTTTGTATGGTATCGGAAATCCCGAAGACTTTCATGAAAACACCCTGCAAATCGAGGTGGGACAAAAAATCTCAAGGAACGATTTACTTCGGAAATTGGTTGACAGCATGTATTCCAGGAATGAGATCGACTTCAAAAAGGGTACGTTCAGGGTTCGCGGTGATAACGTGGATGTGTTTCTCGCCTATCATGATCTTGGCTATCGGTTTGTTTTCTGGGGGGACGAGATTGAGGAGATTTCCTCGTTCGATCCGATTAATGGAAATACACTGGAAAAATTTGAAAAGGTATTTGTCTATCCGGCCAATATTTTTGTTACAACGAAATACCGGATGAAGGCGGCCATTGAACAGATCGAGAATGACCTGATCAAGCAAATAGACTTTTTCAAGGATCACGGGAAAGATCTGGAAGCCAAAAGGATAGAAGAAAGAGTCAACTATGACCTGGAGATGATAAAAGAGCTGGGGCACTGCCCGGGCATTGAAAATTATTCAAGATATTTCGATGGAAGGCCAGCCGGCGCCAGGCCATTCTGTCTGCTCGATTATTTCCCCGAGGATTTCCTGATGTTCGTGGATGAAAGTCATGTTACACTGCCCCAGGTAAGAGCCATGTTCGGAGGAGATCATTCGCGTAAAACGAATCTGGTTGAATACGGATTTCGTTTGCCGGCTGCTATTGATAACCGCCCCCTGAAATTTGATGAATTTGAGGGAATTATCCACCAGGTGGTATTTGTAAGTGCCACCCCCGCCGATTTTGAATTGGAAAAATGTGAAGGGATCATCGTGGAACAGGTTATCCGGCCGACAGGATTGCTTGATCCGGTCATTGATATAAAGCCAAGCTTAAACCAGATTGACCACCTGTTGGGAGAAATACATGAAAGGGTTAAAAAAGAAGAACGTATCCTGGTGACTACTCTTACCAAGCGAATGGCCGAAGAGTTGACAAAATACCTGGTCAAGTTGAATATCCGTACCCGTTATATTCATTCTGACATCGATACACTGGATCGTGTGGAGATTATGGAAGGTTTAAGAAAAGGCACCTTCGATGTGCTGGTTGGGATCAACCTGTTACGGGAAGGACTTGATCTGCCTGAAGTATCACTGGTTGCCATTCTCGATGCCGATAAGGAGGGATTTCTCAGGTCGGAGCGCTCACTGACCCAGACTGCGGGCCGGGCGGCAAGAAACCTCAACGGGAAGGTAATTATGTATGCCGATAAAGTTACGAATTCGATGCAGCGTACTATTGATGAGACGGTTCGCAGGCGCGAGAAGCAATTATCATATAACGAGGAAAACAAGATCACACCCAAACAGATCATTAAAGCCTCAAAAAACTTTATGGGCAGGCCGATTAACAGCATTACCCGGGGTGACTACTATACCGAACCCGAGGAGGTTAATGTGGCTGCCGATCCGTTGATCCGGTATATGGACAAGGCTGCCCTTCAGAAAACCATTGATAAGACAAGGAAATCAATGGAAAAGGCAGCAAAGGAATTAAATTTTATTGAAGCTGCAATGTTCAGGGATGAGATCCAGAAGCTGGAAGAGATCCTGAGTAAGAAATAATATGCGATCGATTTCAGAATAACGATTAACGATATTTGATTTATGATCTACTTCTAAAATCAAAAATTGTTATTCGATATTCGTAATTCATTTCTATTATCCCAGGTATGATTTCAAAAGCCTGCTCCTGGATGTATGACGAAGCCTTCTTATCGCTTTTTCCTTTATCTGGCGCACCCTCTCCCTGGTTAATCCAAACTGCTCCCCAATTTCTTCGAGGGTCATCTCCTGGATACCAATGCCAAAGAAAAGTTTGATAATATCTCTTTCTCTCTCGGTGAGTGTAGCCAATGCCCTGTCGATTTCCTTGGAGAGC
>JADHVS010000056.1 GCA_016783865.1 Bacteroidales bacterium | reverse complement strand
TGGCAATGTGGAAAAACATGGTCAAGTAAACCAGTAGCAATTAATCCGGCAGGATGAGCTATATCGGCCATCAGCAGCGCTCCAACTTCATTCGCAATGTCACGCATTCTTTTATAGTCCCAGTCACGCGAATAAGCAGATGCTCCCGCCACAATAAGTTTTGGTTTTTCTGCCCTGGCAATCTCATGCATGCCGTCATAATCCACCCTTCCTGTATCGGGATGGACTCCATAAGCAACCGGACGGTAAAGGATACCTGAGTAGTTAACGGGTGATCCGTGAGTCAGGTGCCCACCGTGCGACAAGTTGAGGCCGAGAAATGTATCTCCGGGTTTCAGCACCGCCAGCATGACGGCGGCATTGGCCTGTGCACCTGAATGCGGTTGAACATTGGCCCAGACAGCAGAGAACAACTTCCTGGCCCTGTCAATGGCCAGTTGTTCCACCTCGTCAACCACCTGGCACCCGCCATAATATCTCTTCCCGGGTAATCCTTCCGCATATTTATTGGTCAGGCATGATCCCATGGCATTCAATACCTGTTCACTCACAAAGTTCTCTGATGCAATGAGTTCAATACCATTCAACTGCCTGTTATACTCTTTGTTTATCAGTTCAAAAATAATATGATCTTTATCCATTGAAGTCAAATATTTTAATGAGAACCTAAAATTATATGAAAGGAATATGATTATAAACTTTTTTTATCATATTCTTCAACAGATACCAGCAACAACTGTAAGTTAATTTATAAACAATTTATTCAACAATTAATAAAGACCGGTATTTGTATGATACGGAAGGTCAACCTGAACTCGTTTCAGGTTCTGTATCAAATGTATTATGAGATTCCGAACCAGGTTCGGAATGACATTGCGATGAGATTTCCACAAGTCAATTACCATTAATTCCTCTTCACATAATCAATCCGAAATTTGATTAATTAAAAAACTTCCTTACTTTTAATTCCGATAACATATTAATATTAACTTAACTTTCCTACAATGGCTGAAGAAACAACCAAAAAAAGACCAACCCTGGTATCGGTCTTATGTATTTTATCATTTATCGGCAGCGGTTTAGGCGTGCTGTTTTCCCTTTTAATGGTAGTTGGAGCTGGCGCATTATTGAGCTTCCTTGAAAATGTACCAGGAATGGGAGATGCATTGGCAGGTTCTGGTGCTGGTGCTGGTGTGGGCTTAGTTGTTATGAAACTTGTTCTAAATGCCGGTACTCTGTTCGGTGCTATCATGATGTGGAAAATGAAGAAACTGGGTTTCTGGATTTATGCAGGATCTTATTTGTTGCAATTCATTTTACCCATGGTTCTTTTCTCCGGAAGATTCAGTATTTTAGGTCTGATCATCATGGCAGCTTTCATAGTCCTTTATGGAATTAACCTGAAGAAAATGGACTAGAAGAAGTTAAAAAAAATAAAAAAGAGCATCGATTTACGGTGCTCTTTTTTATTTGGAATTATCCCGGTTTCGTAATTGCATTTTTGATGTATTGCTGCTGTTTCAGGACTATTTATTCCCTTGAAATCTGTTTAAGCTTATCCCTGTATGCCGAAAATACAGTTGCCCGGGAAACAAAACCCATATACACTCCCTCATCCAGCACCACAATATTATACCTTCCGCTTACCTGGAATTTTTTAGCCACCTCCTCCATCAACTCATTTCTCTGGATAGTAAATACAGGCATGAACATCAGGTCCCTGACATAAGTAGTGTCATACATTTCATTATTAAACATAATATGACGGATATCATCCATCTTAACAATCCCATAAAAGGTATTCTCATCGTCCACAACAGGAAAAACATTCCGGGATGATCTTTTGACCACCTTAACCAGGTCACCCAGGGTTGCATCAGGACTCACAGTAAGAAAATCTTTTTCAATCAACTGGTCGACTTTCATTAATAGCAACACATTTTTGTCCTTATCGTGGGTAAGCAACTCACCCCTCTTAGCCAACTGTACTGTATAAACTGAGTTTGCAGTGAAAATCCGGGCAGTAGCGAATGAGATTGTGGAGACAAGCATGAGGGGGAAGAATAGCTGGTAGCCACCGGTAATCTCTGCTATAAGAAATATCGCAGTAAGCGGTGCATGGATCACTCCGGCAACCAGACCCGTCATCCCGACCAGGGCAAAATTGCTCTCAGACAGATCCACTCCGATCAGATTCATTACCTTGGCGAAAAATAATCCCAGGTTTGAACCGATAAACAGGGTGGGTGCAAAAATTCCACCTATACCGCCGGCACCAAAGGTGACTGATGTGGCGATCACCTTGAACATCAACACAAAAAACAATACGATCAGAGTAATGCCAATGCTGCCGGCATATTTTTCATATAATGAATTCTCAAACAAGTAACCATAATTACCACTGAGACAATTATTAATGGGTTCATACCCCTCTCCATATAAAGAAGGTACAAGAAAGATCAACAAGCCAAGAACGGAACCTCCGATGATCAGTTTAGTGTAAACTCCCTTGATCTTTTCAAAAATCCCCGTTACGAAAATGTACATTTTCGTAAAATAGACCGACATCAGTCCTGCCAGGATGCCAATGAGGATATAATACGGGATATCACTCATCACAAAAGCCTCTTTAATCTGGAAAGAGTACAGAACATTCTGACCTAAAAACAGATAGGATGTCAGCGCTGCGACGAGCGAAGAAATCAGGAGTGGGATCAGGGACGTCAGGGTCAGATCGAGCATGATTACCTCCAGGGCAAATACAATGGCAGCAATGGGCGCTTTAAAAATAGCTGACATGGCACCGGCACTGGCACATCCCAGCAAAAGGATCACCTGTTTATAATTCATTCTGAAATACCGGCCTATATTGGATCCGATGGCAGCTCCGGTAGCCACCGTGGGGCCTTCCAGACCGACTGATCCTCCAAATCCAACGGTGAGTGCACTTGTGATAACCGAAGAATATAAATTATGACGCCTGATTATCCCATTATTCTTGGATATGGCATACAATACACTTGGGATACCATGCCCAACGGGCCGTTTGTTTATGTGCCTGATAAACAGGATGGTCAATAGTATTCCGAATATCGGTAAAACAAAATAGAGATAATGAAAAAGGGGTTCGGCAAATTGTTGTGTAAAGATCAGTTGAATGACATGTACCAGGTTCTTAATGATCACTGCGGCCAATCCTACTGCTAATCCGATCAATGCGCTGAGTATGAGCGTAAATTGCTTTTGTCCCATTCGTTTAAGCCGCCAGATCAGAAACCGCCGGTAGATCTTCATCTTTTTCATGAATCACAAAAATAATAAATTGGTGATATCAATTTAATTTAAATATCGTTATTAACTTTATTGCTGAGTTTATTATTCCTGATATTAGTATGTTAAAACAGATCACAATATGGTTTTCACTTATTTTCCTGACCGTAATAAATATCTTCGGCCAGGAGCATGAGCCTGCTGTGATCCAAAGGGTAAGTGTAGACACCGGGCAAAACGAAGTTGCCATTAACTGGGAACCTGCTGCTGCAGAAGGAGTTATCCGCTACGTAGTATACCAGGGAAGGCAGGGATCGGAACCACTTGCCGCCGATGCCGTTGATTCAGTGGATGCCAGTGTTAATACATATACCCATCAGAACTCATCAGCCTACAGCCGCTCAGTACCTTATACCGTGGCAGCCGTTTACCCTGATGAAACCAGTCCGTTAGCCGATTATCACCACACAATATTTGCCAGTGCCATCTATGACTCGTGCAATGGCTCACTCCTGATCAGCTGGACACAATATATCGGCTGGGGTGATGATCTGTTCGCTTATAATGTATATATCAGTCAGGATTATGGTGATTATCTTAAAATCCCTTCATTTTCGACCGATACCTCTCAATATCAATACAAGAATGTAACTGAAAATGCACTATATTGTATCTATGTGGAAGCAGAAAATAAAAACTTCCTGACCTCTACATCAAACAGGTTTTGTATAAATACTAACAGGTCATTCGCCCCTTCATATATCAATGCAGATTATGCCACCGTGACGCAGGATGGGGATATACAACTCTCATTCACCTATGATCCCAGTACGCAATTAAATGGTTTTGAGTTATTTATTGGAAACGCTAAGGATGAGGTCATTATCGGCATTGCAGATTTTAATAATGAAACATCGGGAAATATTATTTATACTCATGATGTTTTTAAGATCGACCAACCAGCCTACTACCAGCTGGCTGCCGTTGATCTCTGTCCCGAACGTAATCCGGTAAAGTTTTCCAATTTAGCCAGTAACATCGTACTCACCGCAACTGAAAATAACCTGCTGGTTCAACTCGATTGGACGGAATACAGTACCTGGCTGGGGGGTGTGGACAGCTACTACCTTAACAGGGTAACCAATAATGGGACAGTCGAGGTAATAGATAGTTTTTCCCCGGAAGCAAGGACCACATCGGATAATATTGCCTTGTTAATCTCAGATGACCAATTGGTGAATGACCAGATCTGCTATTATATCAGGGCGGCGGAAGGTACGGGTAACCCATATGGCATCCGCGGAAGCAGTCAAAGCAATATCGCCTGCATTTCAATCTCGCCGGAAATTTATATGCCCAATGCCTTTACACCGGATGGTAACGGGATTAACGACCATATCAAACCTAAGTTAACCTTCAGACCCAATGAATATTTGTTCCTTGTTACAGACAGATGGGGATCCCGCGTTTTCGAATCAACCGATCCGGATGCTCAATGGTCGGGTGATATCATGGGAGGTAAAAAGGCCCCGGAAGGAGTTTATGTTTATTACCTGAAAATAACCACAACTGCTGGTCTTGTTTTCGAGAAGAGGGGACACATCACCTTGTTTTACCCTTAGTCCCTATGATCCCTTATGAGACCTGCCTGAATAACCTGTTTTACCTAAAAAATAGTTAATTTTGTACGATTCGGAAGAGGTGGATAAAATGAGCACACTAACTAAAACAGAAGACGATCTTATTCAGGTTCAGTTTGATGATCTTTTGAAGCATTGTACAAGGTGTGAGAGCAAGACAGATCAACGTTTGATCAGGAAGGCCTTTAAATTTGCCTATGAGGCCCATAAAGGGATGCGGAGAAAATCAGGCGAACCCTATATCCTTCATTCGATTGCTGTTGCCAGGATAGCAACCAGTGAGATTGCCCTGGGTGCTACATCGGTTATCTGTGCCCTGCTGCACGATGTAGTGGAGGATACCGACTATACCATTGAGGATATAGAAAACAATTTTGGGAAAAAAGTAGCCTCCATCATTGACGGACTGACCAAAATTTCCGGTGTATTTGATAAAAAAAGCTCTCTGCAGGCTGAGAATTTCAGGAAGATGCTCATGACCCTGTCTGATGATGTAAGGGTGATCCTGATAAAACTGGGCGACAGGTTACATAATATGCGCACCCTCGATTCTCTGCCACCAAACAAACAGATCAAGATGTCGGGGGAAACGATTTACCTCTATGCTCCTCTCGCGCATCGCCTGGGCCTGTATGGTATAAAAACAGAATTGGAAGACCTGAGCCTCAAATACAGGTATCCAAAAATATACAGCGATATTGTAACCAAGGTTAAGGACAATGAGAAGAAAAGGCAATTGATCATAAACAATTTTGCACTTCCACTCATCCAGAAAATGGAAGTGGCCGGATTTCAGTTTGATATATCGGGCAGGCCCAAGTCGATCTATTCCATCTGGAATAAGATGCAATTAAAAAATGTACCTTTCGAAGAAGTGTACGATTTGATGGCTATCCGTATTATTTTTGAACCAATTCCAAAGATTCCCGAGAAAACACAGTGCTGGAATATTTACTCTCTGATCACCGACACTTATATGCCCAAGCCCGACCGGATCAGGGATTGGGTCTCAACTCCTAAGGCCAATGGATATGAGGCATTGCATGTAACTGTAATGGGACCTCATGGAAAATGGGTGGAGGTGCAGATCCGCAGTAAACGGATGGACGAAATTGCAGAAAGAGGATTTGCCGCACATTACCGGTATAAACAATCCGGAGAACAGGGCAGTATGGAGCTGGATAATTGGATAAAAAAGATCCGGGAGATGCTCGAAAATCCCAATGCGAATGCTCTGGAATTCCTTGATGAGTTCAAGCTCAACCTCTTCTCATCTGAAATACATATATTTACACCAAAAGGTCAGATCAAATCACTTCCTAAAGGATCGACTGCCCTGGATTTTGCCTATGATATCCACACCGAAATCGGGAACCAGGCTATAGGTGCTAAGATCAACCATAAACTGGTTCCATTGAACCAGGCCCTGAACAGCGGTGACCAGGTCGAGATCCTTACCTCGGACAGCCAGAAAGCGAAGGGTGACTGGCTGCACTACGTCATTACTGCCAAAGCCAAATCTGCAATCAAAACGGCAGTTAAAGCTGAAACCAAAAACCGGATTGAAAAAGGAAAGCTGACTCTCGAGGAAAAACTCAATGAATTTGGTTTGAAACCCAGTTCAAGGATTTTCAGAAAACTTCTTCCAGCCTATGAGGTAGTTTCAAAGGATGAATTATACAGCAAGATCGGAAGTGGAATGTTGTCGTTGGCTGATCTTAAGAAAGTCCTGAAAAAGAATACCAAAAATAAATGGATCCGCTACTGGGAGCTGCAGTTCGGAATCACCTCCAAAACAAAAAAGGAACCCTCCAGGAAGCCTCCAACAGAAGTACGAAGCACAAAAGATCCCAAGTCGGCTTTTGTAATCAGGGAAAATCTCGACGATGCAGAGGAAGACTATTCATTGGCCAAGTGTTGCAACCCTATCCCGGGTGATAATGTTATCGGATATAAAAGCCAGGAAGGATCAACCATTATCCATAAAGCCAACTGCTCCAACGTCATCAAACTTTCATCCAGCCAGGGGAACAGGATCATTCCTGCCAGATGGACCACTCACAAGTTATTATCCTATCTGACCAGGATAAAAATTAACGGTGTCGACAAATTTGGTATTTATAACCACATTACAACAATTATTTCCAAAGAGCTCTCCGTGAACATGAGAAACATCAACCTTGCAAGCCATGATGGAATTTTCGAAGGAACCATCGACCTTTATGTTCACAATACAGCCGACCTGAACAACTTAATAATGAATTTGATTAAGATCAAAGGGGTCGAATCTGTAAACCGCGTGGAAACAATTTAATTTATTCTTTAAATTTAGACTAAATTCATTTTAAATTAAAAAAAAGTTGTATACTTTTGATTTTCTATTTTTAATTAGTCTAAGTTATGGTAAACGATGATACCAAAGAAACCGTAAAGAAAATTTTTACGGAATACCTGGAGAAGAAGGGCCATAGGAAGACACCAGAAAGATACGCGATTCTGGAGGAGATTTATTCACGTGACGGTCATTTTGACATTGAGTCACTCTACATATTCATGAAGAATAAGAACTACCGCGTAAGCAGAGCCACCCTCTACAATACAATCGAATTATTACTTGACTGTAGCCTCGTGGTGAAACATCAGTTCGGGAAAAACATTGCACAATTTGAAAAAGCTTACCACTGTATGCAGCATGATCACCTTATAGATGTGAATACTGGTAAAGTCATGGAATTTTGTGATCCGAGGATAGATGAAATCATCAAGACTGCTTGTGAACTGAATAATTTCAATCCTTCGCATCATTCACTTTATATTTATGGAACCTCGAAAGAGGGAAAAGATGACAAATAATCTTTTGCGGTCCCTCCCGGATACCATTCCATATTTTTATAAAAATTTATTACCTTCACTCGCCGTATTTTTCATTTAGCATTCTATCAGAAAATCAAATTAATTTAAACGTATGAAAGCAGATATATTATTAGGCCTTCAATGGGGAGATGAAGGCAAGGGAAAGCTAGTTGATGTATTCACTCCGAAATATGATGTGATCGCTCGTTTTCAGGGAGGGCCTAATGCCGGACATACGTTGGAATTCAACAACATCAAACACATTACCCATAATATTCCTTCAGGGATTTTCCGGGAAGATAGTGTGAATATAATCGGCAATGGAGTTGTACTCGATCCGGGGACATTTAAGCGCGAAATCGATGAGATCAGGGAACTGGGAGTAGACCTGACCAACCGGTTGCTTGTTTCCATGAAAGCCCACCTGATCATGCCTACCCACCGTATACTGGATGCTGCTTCTGAGGCCTCCAAAGGAAAAACGAAAATCGGTTCAACATTGCGGGGAATTACTCCAACCTATATGGATAAAACCGGCCGGAACGGACTCCGGGCAGGTGACATTATCAGTGACAAATTTCGCGAAAAGTATAATTTCCTGACTAAAAAGCACCAGGATATACTCAAGCGATACGATTTTGAATACGATCTTGCGGAATATGAAAAAGGCTGGTTCGAAGGTATAGAAGCGATAAAGAAATTCCAACTGGTTAACAGTGAATATGTCATTAATCAATATTTGTCGAATGGCAAAAGCGTGCTGGCCGAAGGTGCACAGGGAACCATGCTCGATATTGATTTCGGATCATACCCTTATGTCACCTCCTCCAATACCATCAGTGCGGGAGCATGTACCGGCCTGGGCATTGCACCCAATAAGATTGGCGAAGTTATGGGAGTTTTTAAAGCTTATTGTACTCGTGTTGGCAGTGGCCCCTTTCCGACTGAATTAACAGATGATACCGGCGAAAGCCTGCGCAAGCACGGTGCCGAGTTCGGTGCTACAACCGGCCGGCCGCGAAGATGCGGATGGCTCGACCTGACCGCATTGAATTACGCTATCATGCTAAACGGCGCAACTCAACTCTACATGACAAAAGCTGACGTATTATCCCATTTTAAAGAGATCAATATCTGCACCGGATATATGGTGAATGGTGAGTATACCGACCAATGGCCCTACGAAATCAAACAGCAGATTAAACCTGTGTACACAACACTGCCATCATGGGCTACAGACATTTCGCATATCAGGAAACACACCGACATGCCTAAGGAATTAATAGATTATGTCCGGTTCATCGAGGAAAAAACTGGTGTGCCGGTAAAGGTGGTAGGTGTCGGACCCGACCGCGAGCAGTTGATCGAACTACCGTAAAGTTTTTATTATACCGAGGCTGCCACTGGCAGCCTCGGTATAATATTCCGCAGAGACCAATTCCCTTTTTCTTGATTTTTTTTCTTAATTTGGTAGTACTTCTTACACTACCCTCTACACCCTGTTGTCAAATGAAAAAACCCTTCAATGAAAACCTTGAATCACCTGTTTGAGACCAGTGTAGAAAAATACACTGAAAATGTTTTTATTCTGGAAAAGAAAACTACTGAATACGAGGGATATACGTATAAACAAATCCGTAAAGAAGTGCATGACTTTGCAGCCGGATTGATGAAAATTGGAATTAAAAAGGGTGACAGGATGGCCCTGATGTCAGAAGGAAGGAAGAATTGGCCAGTGGCCGAATTAGGCATCCTGTATGCCGGTGGGGTGAATGTTCCCCTGTCTACCAAACTGGAAGAATCATCAGAGATAAAATTCAGGCTTGAACATTCGGATAGCCGGATGATTATCGTTTCGGGTAACCAGGCCCGTAAGCTCAAAAAATTAAAGCATCAGATACCTACCCTGGAAAAGGTTATCCATATGGATCCGGTGGAAGAACCGGATGAAAAAGATCTGCTATTCGATGATATTGTTAAACTGGGACAAGAATTTCTGGATAAAAATCCTGATCAGTTCGAAGAAAGGTGGCTCTCTGTGCAACCCGACGATTATGCCAACATTTGTTATACTTCGGGCACCACGGCAGATCCAAAAGGGATCATCTTAAGCCACAGAAACTATTATGCCAATGTTGAGCAAGCCAGAAGTATCATGCCGGTACCGGAATGGTATACCACGCTGCTTACCCTGCCCTGGGACCATGCCTTCGCCCACACCACAGGTATCTATACCATTATTTCAGCAGGAGCCAGCATCGCTGCTGTTCAATTGGGAAAAAACTATATCGAAACATTAAAGAATTTCAGGACCAATATAAAGGAGAACAAGCCAGTGTTTTTCCTGAGTGTTCCTGCCCTGGCTAAAAACTTTAAGAAAAATATCGAAACCAATATACAGGAGAAAGGAAAATTCATTGATAAGCTTTTTAAGCACGCTCTCAAAATTTCATACTCATACAATGGCATCGGTTGGGATAAAGGGAAAGGGCTGCAAATTTTTAAGAAACCATTACTGGCGCTTTACGACAAAATCATGTTCAGGAAAATCAGGAAGGAAGGATTTGGCGGCCGGCTGAGATTTTTTGTCGGAGGCGGCGCATTGCTCGATATCGACCTGCAACGATTCTTTTATGCTATTGGCATTCCCATGTTTCAGGGCTACGGCTTAACAGAGGCCGCCCCGGTCATTTCCGGCAACTCAGAAGCCAAACATAAACTGGGTTCGTCAGGTTACCTGGTATCCGACCTGGAATTGAAGATCTGCGATGAAGAAGGGAACGAATTGCCAGTTGGGGAAAAAGGCGAAATCGTGGTAAAAGGGGAAAATGTCATGGCAGGCTACTGGAAAAATGAGGAGGCCACAAAAGAAGTCCTTAAAGATGGCTGGCTGTATACGGGTGATATGGGATATATGGATGAAGACGAATTCCTCTATGTGCTGGGAAGGTTCAAATGCCTTCTGATTTCAGATGATGGCGAGAAGATCAGCCCTGAAGGAATAGAAGAAGACATGACCATCAATTGTCCATTTGTCGATCAATGCATGATGCACAATAACCAGCAGCCCTATTCAGTCATCCTGGTTGTTCCGAATAAAGAAGCCATGAACCGCTGGCTGGCAGTTCAGGACCAGAACTCTGGAACAGAAGAAGGCAGGAAACTGGCCCTTAAAGAGCTGGAGAAACAGCTGGGCGAATACAGGAAAGGAGGGAGATACGATGACCGGTTCCCGCAACGATGGCTCCCGGCAGCCATTGGTATCCTTCCTGAACCATTTACTGAGGAAAACCAGTTACTGAACAGTACGCTGAAAATAGTTCGAGGCAAAATCACCGATAAATACAATGAACTGCTTGAATATCTGTATACACCTGACGCTAAAAACATTACCAACGAGAATAACCTGAAATCCCTGGAATGATTAACCGGGAAACAGATATACAAAATAACCAAATAACTAATCAACTAATAAACTAATTATGGACAAATTGTCCCGTCTATTTCTGGCTGCGCTGGTTCTCACCTGTGGCACATTACCCTGGAATCGAATTGTGGCACAGGAAGGCAATCCGTTTATATCTAACTATGTTACACACAAGCTCCTCGATAAACAGGTGTTTGACATTTCCCAGAATGGTTATTATGTGATGCAATTTGCCACCCGTAAAGGAATTCTCATATTCGATTCTGAAAACTGGCAACTGGTGAATTCACCGGATATTGTACTCTCGTTATTCCTTGATACCCTTACAAACATAACCTTTGTCGGCTGTAGTAATGACTTTGGGATACTGGAACGGTCGATGAATGGTGTTTACCAGTACCAATCTCTTTCAGGGATGTCGTATGCTGGCGAAGTAACTGAAATCATCAGGAACAAAGAGGAGATCATCTTTTACAGTGTCGACCGCATAACAAAAACACACATAAATGATAATCAGGATGTGTTCTATATAGATACAGAAGCCGAAGAATATTTTACCGGCATTTTTAAGTATCACGACCGGATCTTCATAAACAGCAATATCAATGGATTGTATGAAATGACCGACAGTGCGCTGGTGGAGTTTCCTGATGATGCAGGATTTATAGATCAAACGATCTTATTTCACTTCCCTTTCAATGAAGATGAAGTGCTGATTGGTACCGATAATAATAATCTCATCCTGTTCAATGGTACCGGATTCAGGACATTTGATTTAAAAGACAGGGAGTACCTCCTTGAAAGTGAGCTCACCGGGGGAGTAAACATTGATGACCAACATTTTGCAATTGCAACTGTTTTGGGAGGATGCCTTATTCTGGACAAGTCAACCGGAGAATCCAACCATATCATCAATTATCAGAATGGATTGCCTGATGATGAGATTTATGCCATTGGTATCGACAGGAACAAGGGCATCTGGTTATCACATGAGTACGGATTAAGCAGGATCGATCTTTCATTGCCCATTAAAAACTATAATATCTTTCCCGGTTTGAAGGGGAATGTTGAATCTGTAGCTTACCTGAATGGGACCTTGTATATTGGGACCAATGAGGGCATTTTTTACCTGGGCGAGAAAAAAGACTATCTGGAAGAAGAAATTGTTATCAAGGTAGTTGAGGAAATACCTGACGAAGAATCTACGAGCAAAAAGGAAGAAGAGATTAATGAACAGGTGGAGGAAGAGACGCAGGAGCCGCTTTCAAAAAAAGATCAGAGAAAACTTCGCCGGGATGAAAGAAAAGAATCGAAACTTCAAGATACCGACGAGCAGGAAAAGGAAAAGGAAGACAGGCCTATCCTTCAGGCATTATCCGAAACCCTCGAAAACCCTTTCAGGAAGAAGCGGGACATGCCCAGTACGAAAACCACATATAAGAAAAAGAAGATCTATTCTCTTCAATCGATCACTCACGAGTTCATCAAAATTCCCGGTCTTGAAAAAAAATGCAATGAACTGGTAATTACCGGCAACCGCATCCTGGCAGGGACACATGCAGGACTGCATGAGATAGAGAATAATAAGCTGAGAGCCATTTTCCCCGATTGGTATATTATTTTCATTCAGCCATCTTTATTCGGGAATGACCTGTTTGTCGGCACAAATGAAAGGGTTTACCTGATCGGGCTTCAAAACAATGTATGGACCATCAAACGCCAGTATGATGAGATCATGGAAGAGGTGTTTTCGGTATATCAGGCAAGTGAAAATGAAATCTGGTTCGGGTGCGATAATGTAGCTTACAGAATGAAAACTGACCAGGACACCTTTAGCTTAACACCCTTTGTATTTTCAGATCAAACGTACGATCCGGTGTTTATCAACGGGATCGGGGATGAATTATACTTCCATCAGTCATCTGGTATATCCACCCTCCGGGGCGATTCTATCATCCCTTATACTGAAATCCCGATGACCTCAGTGATCCCGGTTTATTTCTTTTCACCCGATGGGATCACATGGGTAAAGTCAGGGGAAAACTGGTTCAGCCTTCAGGATGAGGAAGTGTATGACAGATCTATTACTCCATTTCTCAACATTTTTAATGATATCAAAAACTTTCATTTTGATAATGATGGAAACCTTTGGGTATTACATGAAAATGGATTTATCAGTAAGGTGCTGACAACAGAGATCAGCGGGTTCTCACAGTCATCCTACCTGCATATGACTTATATCATTGACCAGGAAGGACAGTTGTATAATGTGAGTAATTCAGTGATTGATTATGCCAACAGGTCACTTGAGTTTGATTACACTATTCCCTGCTATTTGAAATCCAGTTCTACAAAATACCAGTACTACATTGAAGGATTGACCGAAGGCTGGTCGGAATGGAGCCACCGCAGCACCCTTGCATTGCCCCATATTCCACCCGGCAAATATATAATTCGCTTCAGGGCCCAGAATGTACTGGGCACCATATCCGATGAGCAAGCTGTTCAGTTTCATATTAAACCTCCATTCTGGCTTACCATCTGGTTTCTTATACTGAGTTTCCTGGTCCTGGTGATGATCGTGCTGGGAATTATAAGGCTGCGAACAAGAAAGCTGCAGCGTGATAAACACATCCTGGAAGAAAAAGTAAAACAAAGGACTGCCGAAATAGAGAGACAAAAAAATGAGATCGTGGCTCAAAAGCAGGAGATCATGGACAGCATCCATTATGCACAACGGATTCAATCCGCTATCCTGCCTTCTGAGAATGTGGTAAAAAAGGTGCTTCCTGAGAATTTCATCATGTTCCTGCCAAGGGACATTGTGAGTGGCGACTTTTACTGGATGACTCAACGGGATGAATTGTCGATATTTGCGGCAGCAGACTGCACGGGGCATGGTGTGCCGGGAGCCTTCATGAGTATGCTTGGTGTATCTTTCCTGAATGAGATCATTTCGAAACATGGGAGACTCGAGGCCAGTGAAATGTTGAACCATCTCAGGGAACTGATCATGATGACACTATCCCAGAAGGAATCGGAATCCAAGGACGGGATGGATATTGCGCTGTGTATCTTAAACAATAAGACTAAAGAGTTACAGTTTGCCGGAGCATTCAATCCGCTGTTTCTCATTCGAAATGGTGAGTTGATTGAAATTAAAGGAGACCGGATGCCGATTGGCATATACGGCGGGATGGAGAAAGATTTCACTAATCACAAGATGCAAGTCAGGAAAGGAGATTGCCTCTATATTTTCTCAGATGGATTTCCGGATCAGATCGGTGGTGAAAAAGGAAAAAAATACCTGTCGAAGAAGTTCAAGCAGTTCCTGGTAGAGAATCATGCCTTGCCAATGAAGGAACAACATAAGGTCCTGCATGACAGGATCACAGAATGGATGGGCAATTATCAGCAGGTAGATGATATCCTTCTGATTGGCATCAGGATATAGACATCTGGTGTTTGTAAAGATTCCAAATAGTACTATATTTACATTCTAAACTCGAATCCTCCCCTGTGGTGAGTGTGTTTGAGTTATAGCGAAGGGTGGAGAGACTAGGCTCTGAGAATCCCTAGCAACCTGCCTGGCAACCAGGATAAGGTGCTAAAACCTAGCCCTGCAAAGGGAATTATAATTTGAACACCTTAAAATGTATACTTAAGAACGTTTCAATCGTTATGGATAGAACCTTTTGGGGAATGAAAAAAAATCATCCGATATATGATGAATTGGAAAAAAGGGTGCTGGTCATGGATGGTGCCATGGGGTCCCTGATCCAGGAATACCAGCTAACCGAATCTGATTTCAGGGGTGAACGGTTCGCCGATTTCCCATTCGATCTGAAAGGGAACATGGATCTCCTCTCCCTGACCAGACCGGATATCATAAAAGAAATTCATCTCAGATACCTTGAAGCCGGTGCCGATATCATTGAGACAAATACGTTTAATGCTAACCGGATCTCACAATCTGACTACCACCTTGAAGATCATGTGTATGACATGAACCTTGAATCGGCCCGGCTCGCGAGGGAGGCTGTGGACGAATTCTGCCTGAAAGTGCATTGTGAGAAAAGGTTTGTGGCCGGTTCTATGGGACCGACCAATAAGACCCTTTCACTATCTCCCGATGTAAATAATCCCGGGTACAGGGCCGTAACGTTTGATGATATGGTAGCGACCTATTATGAACAGGCTCGTGGACTTGTGGATGGAGGATCAGACTTGCTGGCCGTTGAGACCATCTTTGATACCCTGAATGCGAAGGCCGCACTTTTTGCGATTGACCAGTTGTTATCGGAACGGAGTATCAAGATCCCTTTGATTATTTCAGGTACTATTGCCGATGCCAGCGGCAGGACATTATCGGGACAAACGCTCCAGGCATTCATTAATTCAGTTTCACACGCTGAGATCCTGGCTCTTGGTTTAAATTGCAGCCTTGGGGCCCAGGAACTGAGACCTTACCTCGAGGAACTGTCCGGCAGAACAGATCATTATGTAAGCATTTACCCCAATGCAGGCCTGCCTAACCAGTTTGGCGAATACGATCAGGACCCGGAAGAGATGGCCGGATATATGAAGGATTTTGTTGATAATCAATTTGTAAATATCATCGGAGGATGCTGCGGCACTACTCCGGAACATATCAGGAAATTCAGGGAAGTTGCAGATAACGCAACACGAAGGATCCCTCCTCAAATAGATAAATATTTGAGACTTAGTGGATTAGAGCCACTGACAGTTTATAAGGGAAGCAATTTTATCAATGTTGGTGAGCGGACCAATGTAAGCGGATCACGCAAATTTGCCAGGTTGATCCGGGATGGTAAATATGAAGAAGCATTATCGGTTGCCCGCGACCAGGTAGCGGGGGGTGCGCAGATAATTGATGTAAACCTGGATGACGCTATGCTGGATACGCAAAAGGAAATGGTCACCTTCCTGAACCTCATGATGTCGGATCCGGATATAGCAAAACTGCCCGTTATGATCGATTCCTCAAAATGGTCGGTAATTGAAGCCGGGCTAAAATGCCTGCAGGGACGGGCGATTGTCAATTCAATCAGCCTTAAAGAAGGAGTTGAAGTATTTAAGGAACAAGCACTTAAAATTAAGAATTACGGTGCCGCGACCATTGTAATGGCTTTTAATGAACAGGGTCAGGCAGCAACCTTTGAGCAGAAGATTGCCATTTGTGAGCGGGCATATAAAATTCTTACGGATGAAATTGGTTTTCCACCGGAAGACATCATTTTCGATCCTAATATTCTGACCATTGCAACAGGTATCGAAGAGCATAATGACTATGCTGTTCATTATATCAATACAATAAAATGGATAAAGGAGAACCTGCCATACGCCAAGGTAAGCGGTGGTATCAGTAACCTGTCCTTTTCTTTCCGCGGAAACGATGTGGTGAGGGAAGCAATGCATTCCTCCTTCCTGTATCATGCCATCCAGGCAGGTCTGGATATGGGTATAGTAAATCCGGGTATGTTACAGGTATATGATGAGATCCCGAAAGACCTGCTTGAAAGGGTGGAAGATGTTATTTTTAACCGGCGCAATGATGCCACTGAAAGGCTGATTTCTTTTGCCGGACAGGTAAAGGACAAGGAGATTATCAAGAAGGACGAAGAGGAATGGAGATTGTCTTCTGTTCAGGAGCGGATCAGCCATGCACTGGTGAAAGGGATCAACGAATTTATTGAGGAGGATGCGCTGGAGGCAAGGGAACACTACCCGACAGCTCTGGAGATTATTGAAGGCCCGCTGATGGATGGTATGAATATCGTGGGCGACCTTTTTGGAAGCGGGAAGATGTTTCTTCCCCAGGTAGTAAAAAGTGCCAGGGTAATGAAAAAGGCGGTTGCCGCACTATTGCCCTATATTGAGGAAGAGAAGGCGATTAGCGGAGATATTAAAAATGCCGGGAAAGTGCTGCTTGCCACTGTAAAGGGCGATGTACATGATATAGGTAAAAACATTGTGGGTGTAGTACTGGGCTGCAATAACTATGAGATAATTGACCTGGGTGTTATGGTACCGGCAGAGAAAATCATCCAGACAGCTATTGAGGAACAAGTCGACGTAGTAGGTTTGAGCGGATTGATCACACCCTCGCTGGAAGAAATGGTCCATGTCGCCAGGGAGATGGAGAGGAACAATCTGAAGCAGCCCTTGTTGATTGGCGGTGCAACCACATCAAAGATTCATACTGCGGTTAAGATCCTGCCACACTATTCCCAACCTGTGATACATGTGAAGGACGCATCCCGAAGTGTTACAGTATGCAGTAAATTAATTTCCAAAGAACATAAGGGTTTGTATATTTCACAAATCCAGAAAGAGTATACCGACCTGCGCGACCAATATGAAGGATCCCGTTCACAGGTCGATTACGTGGGAATTGAACTGGCCCGGGATAACAAAGAACGGATCGACTGGGAGAATTCCCCGGTTATTGAGCCTTCTTTTCTCGGGATAAAAACTTTCAATGATTACCCGATAAAAGAGATAAGGGAATATATCAGCTGGATATTTTTCTTTATTACATGGCAACTGAAAGGTAAGTGGCCGGATATTCTGAACGATCCAAAACAGGGCGAGGAGGCCAGAAAGCTTTATGATGATGCCCAGCGAATGCTCGACCTGATTGAAAAGGAAAAATGGCTCAGTGCAAATGCCACAATAGGATTTTTCCCGGCCAATTCGGTGGGGGACGATATTGAAGTGTATGAAGATGAAGGCAGGACCAAAGTAATATCGCGGCTGATAAATCTGCGTAATCAGACCCGGAAGACCGATGACCAGTCGAACCTTTGCTTGTCAGATTTTATCGCTCCTTCAGGGAGTGGCAGGAAAGATTACATCGGCGCATTTGCCGCTACAGCTGGAACAGGAATTGAAGAAAAGCTGAAACTGTTTGAAAAGGATCACGATGATTATAGCAGTATAATGCTGAAAGCACTAGCCGACAGGCTGGCGGAAGCGTATACAGAACTTCTGCATAAACAGGTCAGAAAGGAATTCTGGGGATATGCTAAAGACGAATCGCTGTCGCTGGAAGATCTGATCCTGGAAAAATACCAGGGTATCCGCCCGGCCTATGGTTATCCGGCATGTCCTGATCACTCAGAGAAAGAGACCATCTTTCGTTTACTGGATGCAGAGAAGAATACCGGCATAAAGCTTACGGAGAATTATTCAATGTATCCAGCCGCTTCTGTTTCCGGATTATTTTTTGCACATCCCGAATCAAAGTATTTCTTTGTAGGAAAAATATCGCAGGACCAGGTGAAAGATATTGCAAATCGTAAAAATGTGACTCCGGGCATGGTTGAAAAATGGCTGACTGCCAACTTAAATTATAAATAGATTTCCATTTCAAAAATATTACGAATGAAAGTGATCGACAAGATAAAGAACACGACAGAAACTCTTTTTTCCTTTGAACTATTACCTCCTGTAAAAGGGAACCATATAGATATCGTTTACAAGGCCATCGATCCGTTGATTGAATTCAATCCCCTGAATATCAACATCACCTATCACCAGCAGGAGGCAATTTATAAAAAAATTGACGAGAGGCTGTTAGAGAAAAAGATTATAAGGAAACGACCCGGGACAGTCGCCATTTCTGCTGCCATCAAATACAAATACAAGGTGACCGTGGTACCGCATCTGATATGCGGTGGATTTACCAAGGAAGAGACCGAGGATGCCTTAATTGATTTACATTTTCTTGGAATGCATAATTTGCTGGCACTCAGGGGAGATCCTCCCAAAGGTGAACACAGGTTCATCCCTGAACCCGGTGGCAATGAATATGCGGTCGACCTGGTAAAACAGATCATCGACATGAACAATGGGATCTACCTTGTTAAGGATTTGGAGAATCCGCATCCAACTGATTTTTCAGTTGGTGTGGCCGGTTATCCCGAAAAACACTTTGAGGCACCCAACATGGCTTCTGACCTGCGAAACCTGAAAGCCAAGGTGGATGCAGGGGCCGATTACATTGTCACCCAGATGTTTTTCGAGAATAAAAAGTACTTTGATTTTGTGGATGCATGCCGGGCAGCAGGGATTACGGTTCCAATTATCCCGGGATTAAAACCCATCACTTTCCAGAGTGATTACAGGTTGCTTCCGCAGACCTTCCATATTGATATACCTGATGAATTGTCGAGTGAACTGGAAAAATGTACAACCAACGAGGAAGCACGACAGGTGGGTGTTGAGTGGGGTATTGCGCAATCAAAAGAGCTTAAGAATGCCGGCGTTCCGGCTATCCATTATTATACAATAGGTGTATCGGAAAATATCAGAAAAATAGCTGAGGCTGTGTTTTAGGAGGTGAAGAGTGACGAGATGTGTGGGTGTGTAATGGGTATTGTGTGAGTTTCTCATACTTCTAAAATCAATAATCGTTAAATGCGAAGTATTCGCCGAAGGCAAATGCTCCGCATTCGCGAGGGCGTTTTTGATTGTGGCATTGCCATGCCGAGCAATCATTATTCATAATTCTCCTCGCTATACACTCTCCAGCGTACTCACCAGAAAATCCCAGAACTTCTTAACTGTACCTATGTGTACCTTTTCGTCCGGAGAGTGTGGAAAGCGGATCGTTGGTCCGAATGAGATCATATCCAGCCCCTTATAAACATCACCAATAATGCCGCACTCCAGGCCGGCATGAATAACCTTTACTTCGGGTACTTTGCCGAAATCTTTATTATATACCTCTTTCATAGTAGCCAGGATAGGTGAATCCACATCGGGCTTCCAGCCAGGATATTCGCCATCATGAACCACTTCTGCTCCTGCCAGTTCGAATACGCACTGAATGGACTTAGCCAGACTGTCTTTTGCCGAATCGACTGAACTTCTCAGAAGGCAAAGCACTTCGATATTATCTTTCCCCGATTTAACAATTGCAAGGTTAGAAGATGTTTCAACCACACCAGGCATTTCAGTACTCATCCTTATCACGCCATTCGGCAGTCCATGGATCGACTTAATCAGATTCTTCTGGGTTTCACGATCTATCATCAGCCGGGGTATTTTAATGGGTTCGATTCCGAACGCCAGGTCGGGTTCAACAGAGCCCAGCTCCGATATATATATGGCCCTGAATTCCTCGCAAGACTTCAGAAAATCGGCTTCAAACTTTTCCGGCACGGTAACAATTGCAGTTGATTCTCTTGGGATAGCGTTTCTAAGACTGCCCCCGTCGATCTCCGACAGCCGCAAGCCATGTTTCTTAAAACCATTGTACAAAAACCTGATGAGCAATTGATTTGAATTGCCTTTCCCCAGGTGAATATCCAGACCGGAATGCCCCCCTTTTAGTCCTGATACGCTCAATTTGAAACCCTTCATCCCATCAGGAACCGATTGATTGATATATTTAAAGCGAGCTGAGGTATTTACCCCGCCGGCACAACCGATATACAATTCACCTTCGTCTTCAGAATCAAGATTGAGGAGGATTTTTCCTTCCAGGATTCCTGGTTCCAGGTTAAAGGCTCCCGTCATACCGGTTTCCTCATCTATGGTTAACAGCGCCTCAAGCGGTCCGTGCTTAATATCGTCGGAAGCCATAACGGCCAGTGCAGCAGCTACTCCTATCCCATTGTCCGCTCCGAGAGTAGTCCCCTTTGCCCTGACCCATTCACCATCCACAAAGGCCTGGATGGGATCCTTTTTAAAATCGTGATCGGTGTCGTTGTTTTTCTGAGGGACCATATCAAGATGAGCCTGAAGGATGATCCCTGGTTTGTTTTCCATTCCTGGTGTGGCAGGCTTCTTAATGATAATGTTACCCACCTTGTCCCGGATGGTTTCGAGCCCAAGCTGCTCACCAAAAGCTTTGGCAAATTCAGCAGTCTGTTGCTCTGATTTAGATGGTCTGGGGATCCGGGTCAGGTCATAAAAAATGCTCCAGAGTTTCCCGGGTTCAAGATCTTTAAGATGGCTCATTTTATAGTATTTTTTTAATAGTTATTCAGGCCTCTCATTGGATGGTAATTCCAACCCA
>JADHVS010000304.1 GCA_016783865.1 Bacteroidales bacterium | reverse complement strand
TGGGTAAAAAACCGGGCACTTCGATCCGTGACCTGATGGCATAAAGCATAGTATCCGGCCTTGTGATATCGGTCATAACCTGGATCCCGCTGTGATCAGACTGGTCTTTTAAAAAAACATTACCATCGATTGTTTCAGGAAAAACAAAATGGAAGTTGAATAATAAAATGGTTAAGAGCAAGTATAGAGATTCACTGTGAAACTTACTCATTATGAAGTTATAATTTAGATAATACTTATAAAATTAAATAAAAGTTTTGATGATATTATGTAAAAATCAAAAAGAAAAATTAACCGTGGGATGAAATTTTACAGAAAAAAAGTCGCTCAACTAACTACTCAGAGATTTCAATTAAATATTGAATCAAACTCAGTTAGTAATTGATTGACAGGAAAGGCAATAATATTATTCCCCAGTGAATATGTTTCCTTTCCGGGATAAAGAATAAATCCCCTGTCAATATTCAGATCCTGCATACATGTTGATATACCTTTCGTCATATTTTTTGAAGGGCTTGAATGAAGCTTAATCTCAAATGGGATTAACTTACCTTCCGATTCAACAATCAAATCAACCTCTGCACCTCCTGAAGTTCTCCAGAAATAAAACCTGCTTCCGGGCTTAAACAGTTTGAATAATCCGATCAGTTGTTCAGTAATAAAAGCTTCCCAGCTTGCTCCACGGGCAGGATGTGTTGACAGGTGTTCGAAGGTCTGAATACCCAGAAAGTAATGTAACAGGCCTGTATCTCTGAACATAACCTTGGGAGATTTTACCAGTCGTTTCCCGATATTTCTGTAATAAGGCTGTAATATTCTGATCATGTATGTTTTTTCAAGTATATCAACGTATCTGTTAACGGTTTGATAATTAATGCCCAGGGAAGAGGCAAGTTGTGAAGCATTCCAGATATTGGCGTTGATATGAGCCAGCATCGTCCATAATTTACGCATCAAACTGCTTGATATATCAATACCCATGGAAGAGAGATCACGTTCAATAAATGTGCGGCAATAACTATCGAACCAATCAATCCGGTCGATTTCATTTTTCATCAGAAAAACATCAGGATACCCGCCTTTTAACCATAATATTTCAGGAGAATATTCCGGATCATGATTAAATACTTCAATAAAGAGAAACGGGGTAAGTTCCAGGAAGGAGATTCTTCCTGCCAGGCTTTCTGATATCTGTTTAATCAGATCCGGCGAAGCAGAACCAAGCAATACATATTGTCCGTTCTGTTTTCGTTTATTATCAACTACACTTCTGAGAATTGAGAACAATGGAGGTAACTGTTGAGCTTCATCAAAAATCACTTTTGTTTTTAACTGATTTAGCCGGTATTCAGGGTCTTCAACCAAGGGCAGGCGAGTTGCCAATGACAACTTTCCATAAAGTAGTCATTTAATATTAGGTTTATCGTTCCGATAATTAAGCCTCAGAATGACTTAATTTTGCCTTTTAAGACAGCCTCGCATTCTTACTGACTACTGACTACTATTTTCCTGACAACCGAATACAAAACTACCAGCAACGAAAAGAAATATGCCCGGATGTTCCCTTGTAAAATGGTGGGCAAATAACCGGACAATTATTTATTTGATGAAAACTTAATTCTTTAATAGTCAAATATTACTGATCGGGTATGTAGTTATTTTTTCTGCCAGATCATAATATACTATCCCATTTTGTGCCATCTGGTTAAATTATTCTGCATCCTATTCACATTAATTAACTATCTTGTGTACAAGTATGATAATCACACCCAGCACAATGAAAAGTACTTGGCTTATACTTTCGTTGATTCTGTTAATATTATTTCCAATTAATCTCTTCTGCCAGATAAGAGTTAATATAACTAAACCCCGTCTTGAATTATCAGATGAGAACCTAATCATCGAATATGACATTCTAAGTGCTGATCCATCTGATTTATTCAAGGTTCGGATCGAAGTAACAAATGCTTCCGGAATCAAAATTAATGCTCTGTCTATATCCGGGGATGTTGGTGAGGACATATCTGGAGGAATTAATTTAAGAATCCTCTGGAATTTAGAAAAGGATGAAATTTCTCTTGATAAAGAAATCTTTGTTGAGGTAGTTGCGGAAAAAAAGAAACTTCCTGAAGTTCAGAAAGAGATAATACCTGTTGAGACCACTCCAACTACCGTCGTTAAAAAAATCTCAAAAGGGAATATGGTTTTATCATCCACTGTTTTCCCAGGATGGGGACTGTCCAAAGCTAAGCAAGGAAAACCATGCTGGCTTTTAGGTGTCGCAGGTTACGGGTGCATTGCAGGATCTGTTATTCTGAACCGTACAGCTATTATGACACATGATGATTACAAGGTTTCACTGGATGCAGATGAGAGTATTACACTATATGATAAATCAGTCATGCAGGATAATATCTCAGAATACCTGGGATATACTGCCGCTGGGATATGGGCAGTTAGTCTGATCTGGACAATTGCAACTTCCACGGCATCACAAGAATTATCAGATATTCAAAAGTTTAATAACATAAGTATTCAACCCGGATACAATCAAAAAATGAACTGCACAATGGTCTCAATAAGCTATAAATTCTAATAAAACTTATATTATGAAACTTCGGGGTCATCTCATATTTCTGATGGTTCTCATTGTAAGCCATAATGCCTTCTCCCAGACCATCAAAAGCGGTAAGTCCTCTATTCAACTTAACCAAAAAAAAGAGATTATAGCGGTTGACAGCCTGCCTCCAATAATTTCCTTTGTTTCTCCAATGTTATCAGAAGGAGATATACTTAATGTCAAAGATGATAAACTTACAATAATTGGAAAGGCAACAGATGAAAGTGGCATCAAGACCCTGTTCGTTAATGCAAAACCCATAACTCTCGCTGATGACAACCTGTTTGCAGCCACAATATCGTTTGAGGAGGGGGAAAACGACATCTCAATAATAGCAATGGATAACCTGGGTAATTATATCGAAGCGAAGTACCTGGTTAATTATAAACCGGAAATAGTATTTAGATCCATTGGAAGGGAGAGTAAATATTATGCCTTATTAATTGGAATTGATGATTATAATGATCAGGCCATCAATGATCTTGAAAATCCGATTGCTGATGCCACAAAGCTCAGGGAGACACTCATAGGTTATTATTCTTTTGACCCCCAAAACATAATATTGATCAAAAATGCCAAAAGTGACGATATCATCCTGGCATTAGATGAATTATCGGCAAAGATCACACCGAATGACAATCTGCTTTTATTTTATGCCGGGCATGGTTGGTGGGATGAAAAGGCCAATGTTGGATACTGGTTACCCTCAGATGCCAGGCAAGCAAACAAAACGGCATGGTTTAGAAACAGTACATTATGTGATTATTTGAAAGAAATCGATACCAAGCATACCCTTGTGATTGCCGATGCTTGTTTTGGAGGTTCGATATTTAGTACCCGAAGTGCATTTGCTGATGGTTCCAAAGCTGTAAACCTGCTGTATGAACTTCCAAGTCGAAAAGCAATGACGAGTGGGACATTAACAGAAGTACCAGATAGAAGTGCGTTTACAAAATACTTAATTGAAAATTTAACAGAAAATCAGGAAAAATATTTATCATCGGAACAGCTATTCAGTAGCTTTAGAATAGCAGTGATGAACAATAGTGATGTAATTCCTCAATACGGTGAAATCAGGAATGTTGGTGACCAGGGTGGCGATTTTATATTCATCAGAAAGTAAATTCTGATCATCTGGATTACTATTAAAATATGAGTCAATTCAAAAATAAACTTTTCTTTCAGGCTAAAAGCTCATACGTTATTTTGGCTTGTATCACTATTCTATTTGGCTGTCAGAAGTTTGAACCTGAAAGAATTATTAAAATTAAAACGGGTACAATAACTGATCTAACTGAACTTTCTTGCATCGTCCAAGGTGCAATTATTGATGCAGGAGAGGATGGGATTATACAGTACGGTCATTGTTGGAACACCTCAGGACAACCAACCGAAGATAATATGAAAACTGAATTAGGATCTAAAAGTTCTCCTGGTAGTTTCAACAGTATTTTGACTGGTTTGTCGCTAAATACAGGATACTATGTTAGAGCTTATGCAACAAAGAGTGTTGGAACTACTTATGGAAATGAAATTGAATTTTGGACAATTTGGGATAATTTAACAATATCGGATATTGATGGTAATGTATATCGAATAGTACAGATAAGCAACCAAATCTGGATGAAAGAAAACCTGAAAACCACCAAATACAATGATGGTACAGCCATACCTTTAATAACAGACCCTGATGCATGGTGGAATTTAACAACCCCCGGCTATTGCTGGTACAATAATGATAAGGCAACTTACAAAGCCACTTATGGCGCATTGTACAACTGGCACGTGGTAAATACGGGGAAACTATGCCCCACGGGATGGCATGTTCCAAGTGATGCCGAGTGGACAACACTTATAACCTATTTAGGAGGAGAAGATGTTGCCGGAGGCAAGTTAAAAGAAGCAGGTACAACGCATTGGGATTCCCCAAATACAGGAGCCACCAACGAAAGCGGCTTCACAGCCCTTCCGGGTGGCTACACTTACCTCGACACTTACCTCGGTGGAACATTCGTCTGCATTGGAGGCGGCGGTGGAGGCAGCGGTATCTGGTGGTCCTCTACGGAGAGCTCGACTACGAGTGCCTATGGCCTGGGCATAAACTACGATTACACCTATGGCATTCTGGGCGGCGACAGCAAGGAGTATGGGTTTTCCGTGCGTTGCTTGAGGGATTAATTTATTTGGGTTATTTGACTATTTGATAATTTATCCTGCGAACGCATTGGCTTCTCCGAACTCAGAAACTCGTTTCCCCGTAGCTTGCTGCGGTGTTAGCGAGCGCAATTAAAAATTTATATAAAGGATCGATGATTGGCTCCGCCGAACTCACAGGTTTGTTTGGCTCCGCCGAACTCACAGGTTTGTTTGGCTCCGCCGAACTCACAGGTTTGTTTGGCTCCGC
>JADHVS010000303.1 GCA_016783865.1 Bacteroidales bacterium | reverse complement strand
CTTCATCACCCAGGAGTCCGTGAGCAAGGTGGGGAGGTAAAATCAGGTGAGCCTTATCTCCTGCCCGCATCATGAGCAATCCTTGCTCTAATCCGGATTCTTCCCTGCTCCGCCCCAGTCTGAAGGTTTTCGGGCCCGACTGGTCAGAGCTGTAACAAACAGTGCCATCAAGTAAACTCAATGTATAATTAATGGTGACCTGCCTGCCATTCCTGACACTATCCCCGTTCCCCCTCTCATATATCTCATAAAAAAGTCCTGATTCGGTTTGTGTAACATTCCATTGTCTTCTTTTGGCATAGCTTTCAATCAGCTCTACATCTTTCTGGACGAGGTACTTATTGATCCGGACCAACATTTCATCCTGATCCTCAGATCCTTTTTGTACGACCTGCCTGTTATCCCCCTTTTTACATCCAAACGATATAGCCACTAAGGCAACAATTACAGCAAAACGGATTAACAAGTTCATTTTCAACTTAATTCCTTTTCATACTTCCGGATCAGATCGATAAATTTTTTGATGGTATCATCAAGGGAAAGATCTGATTCGCCACCGGCAGCATTTTTATGACCGCCCCCTTTAAAATATTTTTCTGCAAAATGATTAATGGCAAAATCACCCTTGGAGCGGAAGGATATCTTGACATGATCTTCTTTCTCAATAAACAGAGCGGTAACACGCATCCCTCTTATTGAAAACGGGAGATTCACAAATCCTTCGGTATCGCCAATAACATGATGGTACTTTTTCAGTTCTTCCCTGGTCAGTGCAATATATGCTGTATTGAGTCCGGGTATCAGTGTCATCTTTTTATCCACGCTGTACCCCAATAACCTCATCCGGGCATCGCTGTAGTTTTCAAATACCAGATTGTAGATGCGGTCTTTATCAATGCCGGTTCCCAATAATACAGCAACGGCCAGATAAGTACCCGGATCTGAACTGCTGAAACTGAAACATCCGGTATCGGTCATGATCCCGGTAAGAAGACATTCGGCTATATTTTTATCAATTTTGTTTACGCCTTCAGTTTCTTTTATAAGATAAAAAATCATCTCTGCTGCTGATCCATATCCAGTAGACGAAAAAGTAATATCTGCAAACTCTTCAGGATAAGGATGATGGTCAATTAATATTTTAAATGCATCTGACCGTTTAAAATCATCCTGAAGCATATTTATCCGGTCCAACTCATTAAAATCAAGGCAAAAAATCACATCGGCCTCCATAAGGATACCAGCAGCAGATTCCAATTCGCTTTCGCCAATGAGGATCCTGTCAAATCCAGGCATCCAATGAAGGAAAAAAGGAATCTCATTTGGGACTATCAGATTCACATTCAATCCCCTGTTGAAAAGATACCAGTACAAACCGAGCATGGATCCCATCGAATCCCCATCAGGATTTATATGTGAGAGGATTACTATCTTTTCAGAAGCAGAAATCCTTTCATCAATTTCACGTATTATCGTATCTGAAATTTTTGTCAAAACAATGGAATTGAGGGACAGGCTAATATAACTATATTCAAACTTAGATCATTATAAAAATATTGCTATATTCGGCAAATTTTTAAACAAATCTATTCACCATGGCTGGAAACATCACCTTAACCATGATCAAGCCTGAAGCCGTTAAGAAAGGTTACATTGGCCCTATCCTGGATATGATAAACAAGGCAGGTTTCAGGATCATATCAATGAAACTGACCAAGTTAAGCAAAACACAGGCACAGGAGTTTTACCGTGTCCATGAAGAAAGGCCATTTTATAACAGCCTGGTTGATTTCATGAGTTCAGGTCCCATTGTGGCAGCCATCCTGGAGAAAGATAATGCTGTTGAGGATTACAGGAAATTAATTGGAGCTACCAATCCTGAGAATGCCGAAGACGGTACCATCCGGAAACAATTTGCAGAATCGGTGGAAAAGAATGCGGTCCATGGATCTGATAGCGATGAAAATGCGATAATTGAAGGCGATTTCTTTTTCTCCGGGTGTGAAAGAGCAGATTGTATGTAGTGTCATGTCAAGCATAAACTGTCTGTTTCGTCATTCCGAACTTGTTTCGGAATCTTATGTTTTACAACGAGATGCTGAAATAAATTCAGCATGACGCTGTTATGTTTCATAGTTGACATGACAGTAGTTTACTTCAGCACAATTTCGCTGATAATTTCTTCTCCGGCATTTTCGTTCAGCCTTTTTATCAGCTCATCCTTTAGCATGTGCAACTCATTTCGTGCAACTGAAGAGGACAGGTGGATGTATAGTTTCTTATCCCTGATGTAAATTTTCTTAGTGGTTCGGTTGATCGTTTTTCCAACCACAGATTCCCAGCTGTTGACCAGGTTTCTTTCTTTAAGCCGGGTATCCAGTTTGTTCTGCTGCAAAAAATCTGATACTACATCTTTGAGGCTGCGGGTGTTGCTCTTTTCCATCCTGATTTTACTTTAAAGAGATTTCGCCCTGGTCAACCTGAAACAATTTATAATCAATTGACATATCTTTAAGTATATTCCCAATCCTGTCCCTGTTGGTATCGGTAATAAAGATCTGACCAAAATGCTGGTCGGCTACCAGTTGTATGATTTGCTCTACCCTCGTGGCATCAAATTTATCGAATACATCATCCAGAAGCAGGATGGGTGTAAATCCATTCACTTTCTTGATGAAATCAAATTTGGCAAACTTGAGCGCAACCAGAAAAGTTTTCTGTTGTCCCTGCGATCCGTTCTTTTTCAGGGAATATCCCTGGATACTAAAGCTCAGGTCGTCCTTATGAATCCCAACTGTAGTGTATTGTAATATCCGGTCCTTCTCTTCCGACCCGGTTATCAATTGCCGGAAATCTCCTTCATTTAACTGAGATTGGTATTCAAGGTTAACCTCCTCAAGTTCAGAGGAAATAGTCTTATAATAACTCTGGAAGATAGGAATCAATTCAGTCACAAATTTCTTACGAATCTTATTGATATTTTCACCAAGTGGTATCAGTTGATCTGTCCATAGTTCCATCATCTCCTTATCGAACCTGCCCGATCTGGAAAAATCTTTAAGTAAAACATTCCGCTGGACCAGTGCACGGTTGTATTTAATCAAATCGTTCAGGTATTCCCTGTCGTATTGTGAGATTACTGAATTGAGAAATTTCCTCCTTTCATCACTGCCTTCCTGGATCAGGTTGCTGTCGGCCGGCGAGATCATCACGATTGGGAATAATCCGATATGTTCAGAAAGCTTCTTATATTCCTTGTTGTTCCTTTTGAATTGCTTTTTCCGACCTTTCTTAACGCCGCAATATATGTTCTCTTTTGTTCCATCCCTGTCATACTCACCCTGTATGATAAAGAATTCCTTAGCATACATTACATTCTGAGTATCAATGGTATTGAAATAGCTTTTAGTCAGAGACAGATAATAAATGGCATCAAGCAGGTTGGTCTTACCGGCTCCGTTGTTCCCTACAAAACAATTGATCTTTGGACTGAATTCCAGATCCAGCTGCTCGCAGTTTTTAAATTGAATTAAATTGATCTTCCTGAGGTCCATTGATGGGTCTGTTATACTTCATGTAAAATTAGCAAATAATTACCACCCCCGAACATGAAACCCGGACAATCTTAAGAGCGCAGCAAATGAATTTCCCGCGAGCAGGTTGTGATTGTGGCCAAGTGTAAGCGAGTAAACCGGGAATTTTTTTTACCCAAAGAGTTTAAAATGTTTTATAATTGGCCCAAAACAACTACATTTGCGTTGTTTTTTTCGGTACCAATAAAAAAATCAACTCATTATGGCAAAGAAGAAGCAAGGTGGAGACATTCCTGAAGGAATAGAAAGTGCATTGTCAAAAACTGAACGTTACATTGAGGATAATCAGAAAATCATACTGAGGATTGTATTTGTTGTTGTAGCCATCATTGCAATATACGTAGGAATGAAAAGATTTTACTTCATCCCGAGACAAGCTGAAGCCCAATCTCAAATGTTTGTAGCAGAACAATATTTTGAAATCGATTCATTTAATCTCGCGCTTTACGGAGACGGAAACTATTCAGGTTTTATCGAGATTATCGAGGATTATGGATGGACAAAATCCGGCAACCTTTCGAAGTATTATGCCGGCATCTCTTATCTGCAAATGAACCAGTATGAAGATGCCATAGAATACCTGGAAGATTTTAAAGCCAGAGATAAGATGATCGCTCCGATTGCCAAAGGAGCCATCGGGGATGCATATGTAGAATTGAACGACGTGGAGACAGGCCTCGGTTATTACATAAAGGCAGCCAGTATGAGCGATAATAATTTTACTACTCCCTTGTACCTCATGAAGGCAAGCCTGATCTATGAGCAGCTCGAAGATTTTGCGAAAGCTGAGGAATTATACCTTCGTATCAAAAAAGGCTATCCCGAGTACGCAAGAAATAACAACATCGAGAAGTATATTGCCCGTGTTCAGGTAAAACTCAGTGAGTCGTGAGTCGTGAGTCGTGAATCGGAAGATTTAACAGACTTGCTGACTCGCAGACTTACAGACTTGTGGACTTGCAGACTAGTAGACTCTTTTATAATGGCCACCTCATTAAAAAACCTTTCATCCTATGATCCTTCATTGGTCCCCGACGGATCACGCATGAAGATTGGGATAGTGACTTCCGAGTGGAACATTGAGATCACGCGTGCCTTGCTGGAAGGAGCCTGTGAAACGCTCACCAGGCATGGTGTTAAATCAAAGGATATCCTGATAGAATTTGTCCCGGGAAGCATCGAACTGACCTTCGGAAGCAGGATAATGGCCGAATCCAGGGAATTAGATGCTATTATATGCCTGGGGTGTGTTATTCAGGGAGAGACCAAACACTTTGATTATGTTTGCCGGAGTGTTACTGATGGAATTACCGAGCTCAATCTTACCTACGATATACCTTTCATATTTGGTGTATTAACCACCAACAACCTACAGCAAGCCCTCGACCGTGCAGGCGGGGATTTAGGGAACAAGGGAGATGAAGCAGCTATTACGGCTCTTCGAATG
>JADHVS010000302.1 GCA_016783865.1 Bacteroidales bacterium | reverse complement strand
TCGTGGTATTGATTATTGACAGTGATATGTAACAGATGTTTTTGCATGAATTTAGCCATATAACCATTATTTATTACCGTTTCATGTAAGTTAGAGCCTGTTCCCAGGCTTTCTTCACCATCCTTTTAGTCAACACCTCAGCCAAATATCTTCGATAGGTTTCGGAGGCATGAATGTCGGAGACAGGATCAGTCAATTCCGAAGCTTTTTTCCCGGTCTTGTTAAGGAGGCTTTCAGTAAGTTTTTTCCCCATCAGGATCTGTTCAGCTTCTTTTATTCTTAACGGTTTTGATGCGGCACCTCCGAGAACGATCCTGGCATCTTTGCAGGAGTTGCCATCCTTGGTAAGCGTTACGGAGACAGCAACCGATACGATGCCCTGGTCATTCTTGATAATATTGAATTTCTCATAGGCTACGGCTGTCAGGGGAGCGATAACGGGAATTTGAACTTCGAGCAGAAGTTCTCCTTCCTGGAGTGCGGTTTCAAAATAATCCACAAAAAAATCTTCAAGGAGCAGTATCCGTTCTTTTTTCTGATCGGCGATTTTAACCGATGCATTCAGGGCAATAAACACGGGCCCCGGGTCACCCGTTGGATCTCCATGACAAAGGTTTCCGCCAATAGTACCCCAGTTTCTTGTTTGATTGGAAGCAATGTTCTCTTCCATGTATACTAAAATGGGGTAATGCTTTTTAATAATTTTTGATTTTTCTATTTCCCTGTGAGAAGTAGTAGCTCCGATCTTCAATCCTTTTTTTGGATCAAAATCTATATAACTTAACTCTTTCACTTTCTTGATGTCAATAAGATTTGCCGGGGCAACAAGCCCCTGCCTCATGAGAATAAGCAGGGACTGACCTCCGCAGATTATCTTATAATCATCTTTATGTGTATCGAGCAGGTCAAGCGTTTCCTTAACTGTCCCGGCCTTGAAATAAACAAAATCTCGTATCATGGGATTTTAGTATAAGTTCTTTCTGCCAACGTATTAATTGCTACCCAGGTCGGACTGGGAGTAAGATTTGCAGGCATGGTAAACGTTTTTACACCCCTCAGGCCTGCATGTTGCTTTTTCCCATTTTTTTGGTCACCCAAATATCCCCGGTAGTTGGTGTTAAAACATAGATAATAGTGACGGCCTCTATATTGAGGGCACTCAAAACATAATTTTTCCGAAAAGGGGCATAACATGTTACTTTTTGCCATTAGTGGTTCTTTTTAAATGATAAAATCATACCAGCCATGTTTTTGTATAGGCTGAGCCGATAGCACCTTTTTTAAAAAGTGATGTGGTCATAAAGTTGCCTGAACGTTTTGATTGTATGGAAATGGCCTCAGACAAAGGTGCATTACAGGAATTTTGTATGCTACCGATAATAGCTTTCCGTGCTTCTTCCAAAGAGGTATCATCTGTATCTTCCAGTCCGGGCAGGTCTTTCGTTACATTTGTAAGATGATCCTGAACCACTTCACGCTTTTTCACTCCATGTTCGGCGCCGGAAGCTATTTTCCATGCTATTTTAATGGTTTCTTCCAGTGGACCGGCGAAATCGGTAAGCCAGCCAACAGATTCTTTTGCCCTGACGGGTTTACCTGTCAATAATAACCGGAGCAGGTTAGGATAATTTTCAGGTGTAACTTTCCGAAAGGGCCAATGACAGCCTTCCATACCAGGGATGACAGGTAAGCTTACCTCCGGCATACCAAGGGCAGCATTTTCTTCAGCAACGAGATAATGGCAATGCATCATCAGTTCAAGAAAACCTCCGAGACAACGCTTTCCGTTAATGAATCCGACGGATGTTTTGAAATCATCATGCAGTCTTCTTGCAGTGGCTGACCAGGCGTTACACAGGTCAACACCTTTTGTTGCATCTTCAATAGCCGGGAAGAAATCGGTGGTATCGGCGCCGATCATTTGGGTTGAAAGATGGAAATCGCCTGTTACAATAACATTTTGAATACCTGCCGATTTCAGCCAGTCAATCGCTCTGTTCAATTCAGCATTTACATCATAGTTATAGCTTTCACGATTAATTGAAATTACTCCAACCTTTCCATCGTGTTCGGCATTCACGTATAATTGTTGCCATTCGGGTGTGTCAATCCTGTCGAAGACTTCGGGATGCCAGGCTTTGTTAGCGGCGTAAGGATGTAATTTATGGTAGTCTTGGACCAATCTGCGGGCAACCTCTGGGCCGGAATTGCGGATGATCGCCAGGATTCCTTTACTGAACTGTGCGCATAGTTCGCCTATTAGATTCATTTGTGAAAGATGCGAACGGTTTTCATGGATCATAAGGCTTGTCATCTGGAAGAGGGCACCGAGGATCCATGCATTGAATTCTGCAGTCTCTTCTTTGTTCATTGACCAATCGACCAATGGGCGGAAGTGATCGGGCGGATACCAGTTTTGTCCGCTGTCTTTCTTTTCATCCAGGGTTGAAGTCGGAGCAAAAAGTTCTCCGTAATGGTTACTTAAATGATGAAGGCATGACCATGACAGGAAGTTGGCTCCGGCTGCTCCGATTGCGTCATGTGCCCTGAAGGGATTTGGACCTATATATTTGCGGATATATTTATCAGCCTTCCAGAAGGGCATATTGGTAGCTTCACAGAATCTTGTTCCGGCAAGTGTCAGTCCACAGAACAGTACATCGAGAACAAAAGACCAGTTATCGCTGACGGGCATGGGAATCAGTCCTAATGCCCAGAGAAGTTGCGAACTTGGGGAAGGTTTGAGTTCCACTATTTCCCAGATTTTATTGATCTCGTGAGGGAATGCCGGATGGGCGATACCCACGCCGAGAGAGGAGCGCGGGAATCCTGAAGTAACCGACCAGATATCTATTTCGGGGAATTTTGACCTGAAAATCTTATAATGTTCTTTTTTGATATCGAGAATTTCAGGAATAGCTTCGAGTAAGAACCTGGGATTATGAGCCGACAAAGCTTCCGGAAGGTCTTTTCCATCATAGGAATACTTGATAATATTTCCCATGACTTTATTAGCGTTTCCTTTACCGAACGCTCTTACAAGCCCCGGATATTGTTTTGCCATTCCGTCGGGTACGCCGGGGAAATCAAGCGCTATAATGGGAACTCCGTAGGGTTCAAGCCGTGAACCAAGCTGCATGGCTTTTCCGGCGCCGACAATACCATTGGCTCCTGAAATAACGAGAGCGCCTCTTTTACCGGACTTACCAAAAACCCGGTCAACCAGTTCATCCGCTGTAACCGGAAGCTTACCATTATGAAAAATTTCCAGTACTGAACCAAGCCCCAGTGTCTGGAGTGTGGATGGTCTCATTTGATTTATCATAGTTATTCCTCCATCTTTCTTATGAAACTTTAAAAATTCCTGCAGTACCCACATCGCCGGCGGCACATCCGAAGATCAGCACATAACCTCCTCCCAGATCCACCGCTTCTTCAAGTGATTCGATCAGGATTCTTGTAAGTGTCGGTGCCTGGGGATGCCCCCATACAAGGGAACATCCTGTTTTATTCATGTTGCGCCAGTCGTAATTCATTGTTTTCGCGAATATCGCATCGTTAACAGCGAACGGATTATGATTTTTCACAACTGCCATATCGTCCATTGTCAAACCTGTTCGCTGTAAGAGCTTCATCACCGCAAGTCCGGGAGCTTCAGGCATGAGTCCCGGGAGTGCACGGATATCCACTTTAGCAATAAATTGAATGTCAATCTCGGGTTTCAGGCTTAATTCCTTAGCTTTCTCCAGGGAAGTTACAAGAATTGTCGCCATTCCGTCTGAAGCATGAGTTTGTCCTCCTGCTGTCACACAGGTATCTAATTCACGCATATCCTTCAATGCCTGAAGGCTTATCTGGCGGACGCCGAAGTCATCATCTATTTTCCCGGCAAGTCTTCCCTGTACATTCAATATTTCAAACGGGAAAAGAACACGACTAAGGAAACCTGAATTTTTAGCCTCAAAATATTGTTTATATCTTAGGTAAGTGAGCTCGTCAACTTCGGAACGGTCAATTTTGAATTTCCGGGCGGCCGTGCCAGCGGTTGCTATCATTGCACCACTTGTAGCCGGATCAAAACCGAAATTATCCCAGACATCAACCAGGGCTTCGGTTCTCCGGTAGGAGCGTCGTTCAGGAAAAACACCTACGGGTGAATCACTTGTCCTGTCAAAGGTCAGTACTCCGACGGTATCGTATGATCCTGAATTTACTTCAGAGCCTGCCAGCATTACCGAAGTAAGTCCGGTAGCACATGCCTGTTCCATATGAAATCCCGGGATCCTGTGACCCAAACAGCTTGCAATTAATGGAGCATTCCAGAATTTCCAGTGATAAGGGATTGTTGATCCTATAATAAGATATTCTAATTTGTGCCTTGGAACTTTTCTTTTTCCCAATATGCTTGCCATGGCTTCCCCCGCAAACTGACCTATGTTTACCTCGGATAATGCTGAGGTCTGCCATGCCGGGAAATAGCTGCTGCCCCATGTGCCGTATGGAATTCGTGCTTTGGGAAACATGGATTCAACTTCTTTCATTTAACCCTCCTTGTTGATATTTATTATTTATTTAATAGCACACAACCATAAGCAGCCAAAAATTGTGAATGCTCAGGGCTGTCAGAATCGGGATATCTCTCTTTGAACAAATTGACAATCGTAGGATGCATGGCCGGCAAACCGCCGGTTATCACCAGATGATCCTCCACCAGGGAGAGCTCAATCGATCGTAAAATAATGGAGTTGTAGATGCCAATGATGATATTGGGTAATATCGCCCCGTTCTTAATCATGCCAATGATTTCCGAAATAGCAAAAACAGTACAATAGCTGTTGATCTTCACCTCGTGGGAGGCCTTTTTGGCTAACTCCGTGAATTCCTCGGGGGTCACATCCAACCGGAAAGCGATCTCCTCCAGGAAGGAACCTGTTCCGGCTGCACACTTCCGGTTCATCTTGAATTTATCTACCTGGCCGCGTGCATTCACCTGGATGAATTTCGTGTCCTGTCCACCGATATCAATGATGGAGCAGGAGCGTTG
>JADHVS010000301.1 GCA_016783865.1 Bacteroidales bacterium | reverse complement strand
GGTAATAATCTCCAAAGTTTTCCGGAGAATATTCATACATGAAATCATCCTTTGATTGCAGGTATTCCTGTCCAAGTATTTTATTGCAGCCTTCAATTCTGGCCAGGTAAAGATATTCCTGAGGCAGAATGACATTACCGGAGGTATCACGGGTACCCCATATGTATTCTCTTTCAAAGTTGCTGCTTTTACTCACATACCCGAGCTGTTGAGCATTTAATGGAATAACGGAAAGGCCCGCAATAATAAACAGGGCCAATAAACCGGAGATGAGTTTTCGAAACATAATAATATCTTATTTGGGCTGGTTGAACAATCCGGTTGTTTCAGGATTGGACAGAATATTAGCCACGATGGCATAGGCTGCATCGGAGCTGTAGCTTTTAAGTTTTGTAATAAGGATCTGTTTTTTATTCTCAATCGTACTTTTTTCGGTCAGGACCTTTTTAATTTCCCTGAGTTCGGATCCCGTAAGTTCATCTTCAAGTGCAGTTAATAAAACATTGAAAGGTAGCGTTTCAATTGATCCTTCAACAGCTCCGAAGGCTTCAAGTTCAATAATGGCAGCCTCCAGTATTTCCCTTCCCATTTTTTTACAGGTTTCCACAGAATGGGAAAAGCCGGTTTCATCCCTTAAGGTCCAGCTTCCCTGGTCGTAATTAATTGCCCTGATACCATCAATCTTTTCATTATGCTGGCCAAAAATGCGCTCAAGGAGTATGATGGTTGTTGTTTTCCATGCGTTCAGATCAAACTTCTTTACACTCATTTTTTCAATCTGGTCGCGAAGTATCTTGGTAGCTTTTTCCGTATCCATCTTCTTTATTTTATTAAAGATATTAATAATGCAAGAATATAATCTCAAATTCTGTAATTAATTCTCCTGATGTTCAGTAGTTTGTAATAGGTTGATGTCAAATCCTTTCTTTTCCATCCTTGATGTAAATTCCTGGTATACTTTCTCGTCAATTTTACTCGTTCTGGCCAGGATCCATAAGTATTTCCTGCCGGGGCTTCCTACTGCAGCCACACTATAATCATCTGCCAGCTCAAAAATCCAGTAATCACCCCGGAACGGCCAGAAAAACTGGACTTTAAGCCTGGCATTTCCACTGTTTTTGACAACGAATGCCTTCCCCTTAATGCTGGTTCTTTTATTGTTGCGTGAACAGCGGTTAATAACAATCACATGGCCTTTCTCAGAAATCTGGTATTCTGCCGTTGTGTTTGAGCATCCTTTTTCAAACCGGGTAGGGAAGGCCGCTATTTCATACCAAACTCCTGAATATTTTTCCAGATCGACATACTTAACAGTTTCAGGAGTTTGAGATTGACATGATGTTGTTGCCATGGCAAAAGAGATTAAGATTATAATTGAACGATTCATAGTTTAATAACGTTTTTTTCTTTCTTTAAGTTCCTCCTGGTAAAAGTAATTAATATCTAACTTCGGATTGCGGCAAAGGTAAACGGGCGTTCCCGATTGCCTTGCATAGGGATTGGTGATGCGGCCATACACCTGAACATTGTTGTACAGGTTAGGCAGGTTATCATCTTCTCCTATTTTTATAAGGAAATCTGCTGATATGCTGTCGGGAGCCCAGAAGAGGTAGCTGTCATTATAGCATATCACTTCGGGCAATGCATATTTTTTACCCAGAAAGTTTACAGACCCTGCTTCCCCGTAATTGTTAGCGAACAGGGTACATCTTTTCTGTTCATCCGGTGTCAGTTCCTGGAATGCCGAATGTACAATTTCCGTGAGTTCATTCCATCCGATCATATCTGCATAGTCCTGGGGCATATCATAATACTGGCCATCTTCCCACCGCTGGCTTTTCTCCATGCCTATCTTTTTCATGTATTGAACGAATTTCGCCGGTCTTAAAACAGGCAGGCTTATTGGAATGAGCACAGCTGCGATGAGAATATTCAAGCCTATTACCAGGTACCTGATAAATGTGAGTTTGTTTTTAAACCAAACAACTAAAGCATATCCGCCAAAAGCGAAGAGTGTGCTGTAAAGACCGAGTATTTATTCAGGAATGCGAGTCCTGATACAACACCTATCCACAACCAGTATTGTTGTTTATTGGTTCTTATTAATCTGAAAGTCAGAAAAGAAATTAATAACCAATAGAACTGGTTAAATGACACAGGCTGGAACAGAGTGTTGGAACGCAGGAAGGATGGGGCTGTCAGAAAAGCAAGACACGCTATGAACTGGGCCAGCTTTTTGCCTCCCATTTCCCTGACCATCAATCCTATCAGAAGGATTGAGCAGGCCCCGGTAACTGTCGGAAAAAACCTTAGTGCGAAAGTTGTATCCCCGAAAAGGAACCTGGAAATATTTGCAAATACACCTATAGATGGCGGTACAGAATGGTAACCCCATGCCAGGTGTTCCCCCAGGGCGCTGTAGAGAAATGCATCCCGCTGAAGTTCGTAAATGGTGTTGGTGGAAAAGTGAATTAAAAGCTTGGCCAGGATGAAAGCTATGATTACCCAGTATTCCTTTAACCATTCAGATACCCGAAGGTTCTTCATTTTAATGTGTTTTCTACTAAAATAATATTTATCCGGACTATGAGGAAATTAATTAGCAGATTAATGAAAGAGAGCTCAGACTTAGCGCTTTATAATAATTTTTTTCGAGATTTGAAGGGATGGTGAGTCAACCTGAAGCCTTACTATATAAGTACCGGAAGACAATGATTCAAGAGATATGAATTTATCATTCTGTGATTCAAGTACCTGATTGCCTAAGGCGTCATAAAGGATTAATCTATATGGTTCAGGATAGGCATGGTCAATTTTCAGGTGATCACTGGCAGGATTAGGATAAATAAAAAGATGTGAATTATCCGTGTATGGTGAACCAGAAGGATCCACAACATGCATCACAAGACTAATTGTATCTGAATTGATCTTACCGCATGGATTAGTCACAATACAGTAGTATATTCCGGCATTTTCCTCTGCAAAATCTTCAATGAATAAAGTGGGATCGGTTTCTCCATCGATTTCCTGGAATTCGTTAAACCATTGATAGGTTACGGGCTCTGTACCTGTTGCCATAGTATATATATCCCAGGACTCTCCGGTATTCAAAGTATCACCCAATGGTTGGGATAATATTTCAGGGGGAAACAGGATAGAAATATTAACCGTATTGCTTGTATCTGTGCAAATTCCTGAAGTAACTATCCTTCTAATTGATATTGAATTAATTATGTCCGGGAACAGGTTTAAAGAGGAATCAACAGCATTATAAATTGTTACCCATGATGAATCAGGTTCCTTAAACTGCCAGATATAGGTTACATTCTCCTTTCCTGATAAATCATTGTCAAATTGAGTAACAGGTTGTGGATCAGAGTCAATACAGAACCTCTGGTCCCCTTCGATTAAATTATTACTGAAAGGCTCGGCCCTCCAAAAATCCAGGATATTACTAGTGTCTGTTATTCCCGCGGAGGATACAATTCTTCTGAAATAGGCCTGGTGGATGTCTGCTCCTGGTGTATAATCCTGTTTCTGATCTTTTCCTGGAACTGTGCCCCATATTTCACCTTCATAAGAAATCTCCCACTTAAACTTATATACACCATCACCTCCTTTTGGGGCAGTTGCCTTTAAAGCAATTGAGGTATCAGTGGTACAATAATGTTGTTCCCCAGCCAGGAAGTTAAATAGAAAACCACGGATGGGGGTTACAAGTTTCTTAACAGTAATGCCATCAGACGGAGAACTGGTTGTAGCTCCATATTGTGATTCTGACGGAATATGAGATCCGGGAATCCCATTTGACAGGTCGACTGATATTTCATCCGGTAATTTATCCCATTGATACCATATTGTCCCTGCACCACCAAATCCACCTGGTCCGGTCTTATTGTTTTCATCTGTTGTTGATCCACCGTTTCCACCTTTTACTTCCAGATGCATTGATCCTAGAAAATGATTAACATCCAATACGATACATCCTGCGCCGCCACCACCGCCACCGGACCCGGTTGCCAGATCGGTTACAGATTGTCCATTGGCACGTATAGTATAGTTATTTAATGAAACCAGTGTGTCTGTCAGAATGATCACAATGCCACCTCCATAGCCACCTGATGACGAAATTATCCCGGGGATCTCTGTTCCGGATCCACCGCCACCACCCAGGAATATCCTGTTTTGATATTTTCCTTCATTGGTATAGTACTTATCGAAGGCCATTCCCGGTTCACTATTGTAATTGTTTGTTATATCGCATTGCTCAGAGACAAATCCTCCAAAACCACCGTATGCAGCATTACTTCCACCACCACCACCAGACAAGGTTCCGCTTCCGGCACCACCACCACTGGCTACATAATTATAGCCCTTGATCAGATCAAATAAACTGTTTTCAAAACTTTCACCTTTGAATCCTGTGATAATGCTATCAGAACCAATATAAAATGGTTCAGGAGCAGTAGCACATATTTCGAGTGAAGAATCTGCAATGGGATCAAAATGAAAAGGACTGGCCCCTTTAAATCCCCTTGCAGTTACATTAATGTTTGCATTCAGAATGATTTTGTGCCGGGCAAGCAGCACCAAAACTCCGCCGGTACCTGTTTCCGGATCCCATGATTTACAGGTAAGATCTGTATTGACATTCAGAACATCTGAAGTATTAATTTTAATTAGCTGACTGACTGAACCTTCAGATGGCGGATCCATTTCAGGCAAGGCAGCAAAGAATATTATGGTATCATTTAATTTTTCCCTGATAACCAAAATCCCATAGATACCGGTATTTTTGAAATCTGATACCTTCCCCCAGGCTATTTCAGGGCTCTTTTTCTCGGTAAAGGGATGATAGATTAAGGCTCCCTTGTTTTGAATGAAGCAAACTGTATCACCATTATCAAAAACATCCGGGTCAGAAACTACAACACTGTCAGGATTGCCCGCCTGGGTATTAATTATTTTGATTATTCCAGAGTACTCATTCAGTGAGACTTCGGATGCCTGGGAGTAAGTGGATAATACACACCCGATTAGGATAATACAAAT
>JADHVS010000300.1 GCA_016783865.1 Bacteroidales bacterium | reverse complement strand
ACAGGATATAAATTCAACGATTATTATTACCCTCTACAAAGATAGTCGTACCGTTTTACGTTTGATTGATATTGCCATGCTGGTTCACGAAACCAGGCTCGAATCCCTAAGTAAAAAGCTCAATTACTACGTAAGAAAAAAACAATTATTAAATCCCAGAAAAGGCATCTATACGAAACCTGATTATAATAAAGAAGAATTAGCGTGCCGACTCTACACCCCCTCGTATATTTCCCTGGATTGGGTGCTTCAACGGGCCGGCATCCTCTTTCAATTCAACACAACAATTACTGTTGTCAGTTATCTGAGCCGGCAGGTTAAAATAGAAAGCCAGGAATTACGTTATCGAAAAATTAAAGGAGATGTCCTTGCAAACACAATCGGTATAAACCGGTTGCCCAATCACATTAACCGGGCAACCCCCGAACGCGCATTCCTGGACATGCTCTACCTCAATCCTGATTTTTATTTCGACAACATCAATCCACTTCAAAAAACCACTCTCCTGGAACTAATGCTAATCTATCAGTCAAAATCATTGGAACAAAGAGTGCCAAAATTAATCCGGAATGGTTGACATTAACCGTCATAAGTTTTTCCTGGTCCAACTGCTGAAAGATATCTATTCAGATCTTGAACTGGCTAATTACCTTGGATTCAAAGGAGGAACAGCCCTCATGCTGTTTTACGATCTGCCCCGCTTTTCCATTGATCTGGATTTCGATCTTCTACAACCCGAAAAAGAAGAAATTGTCTACAACAAGCTCCGTAAAATAATTCTGAAATACGGATCTGTTTTTGATGAAGCCAAAAAAATTTATGGTCCGGTCATCGTATTGGATTATGGAATCGGAGAACGAAAATTGAAAGTAGAGATTTCCAAACGACAATTTGAAAACCGTTACGAAATGAAAAATCTGCTGGGATTCACTGTAAAAGTCATGGTCAAACCCGATATGTTCGCTCATAAATTATGTGCCCTTCTGGATCGAAGTTCTACTACAAACCGGGACATTTTCGATACATGGTTCTTTCTGCACAAACAGACCCCAGTCAACAAACAAATTGTCGAATCCCGCATGAATGTTCCTTTTGAAGAATATCTTCAAAACTGTATCAACCTGCTTGAAACCATGAGAAACAAAGGGTTGCTGGATGGTCTGGGGGAATTAATGAATCCGGAAACAAAACAGTTTGTCAAGACCAAGCTTCTTTCCGAAACCATCAACCTATTAAAATTCTACCAAAAGTTCCCGATCCTTTCAGGTTAATGATTGCTTGGGAAATTTTTTATCGCCATCCTCAACCCCCGGGTTAAAACCCATTAGAGGCCTGAGGGCAAGAAAAAGAAAGAACATAACCTTTTTGTTAGTAACTTGTTTGTTAGTTACAAAATAGTTAGTTATCTTTGTAAAAACACACGTTCCTATGGAAACACCGTTTATTTTCGGAAAACTGGCAACGGGCGATGAATTTACCAACAGGGCGAAGGAACTTTCACGCTTGAGAAGTAATTTCCTTGCCGGGGTCAATAGTATTGTGATTTCTCCCCGCCGTTGGGGAAAATCGTCATTGGTCGAAAAGGCAGCGAGAGAGGTCAGCAATGAAAACAGGAAGATTAAACTGGTCTTCATTGATCTGTTCAACATCCGGACCGAAGAAAATTTTTACCGCGTTCTGACCGAACAAACCATCAGGGCGACGACAATCAAAGTCCGGGAAATTTTAACCGTTGCCAAAACGTTTTTCAAACAATGGATTCCACGGGTCACCTTTTCTCCCGATCATTTGCAGGAATTCTCCCTGGGACTCAACTGGAACGACGTTGCTAAGGAACCTGACGAAATACTGGACCTGCCCCAGCAGATTGCCGCATCCAAAGGATATAAACTCATTATTTGCATTGATGAATTTCAGAATATCGGATTTTATCATGATCCGCTGGGTTTTCAGAAACTCCTGCGTTCGCATTGGCAACGACAGCAGGATGTTTCCTACTGCCTGTACGGAAGTAAACGCCATATGCTGTTGCAGGTATTTGCTGCACCCTCCATGCCATTTTATAAATTCGGAGACCTGATGTTTCTGGAGAAGATCCATACACCTGAATGGGAGAAATTCATTATCCAGCGCTTCCATGCGACCGGGAAAGAGATTATGCCCGAACTGGCCCGCCGGATTGCACAATCCGTTGAGAATCATCCCTACTATGTGCAGCAACTGAGTCAACTGTGCTGGTTAAGGTCCTCCAACGTCGTGACCCCTGAGATCCTGGATCAATCCCTCGAATCGCTCATCCTGCAACTGAGCCTGTTGTTCCAGAATCTCACAGAAGACCTTAGTACCACTCAGGTCAATTATCTTCAGGCCATACTCAACGATGAAAACAGGTTAAGCTCAAAAGAGGTCATCCGCCATTATCAACTCGGTACATCGGCCAATGTAGCTCGTATTAAACAGGCGTTGATCAACAAAGAAATCATTGATCAGATCGATCAAAAACCAGATATTCTCGATCCACTCTATAAATTATGGTTAAAACGCTATTACTTCAAGTAATGGAGTGGCTTCGCCACTGATGGAAGCTCTTCGCGCCCCGTTTGCACGATTCAGGGAACAAAATCTTCCTTACCGGATCCAATGCAACGATGTTAAGTCGCGAACTGGGCACCCACCTTACCGGTCGGTACCTTCTCGTTGAACTATTTCCTTTCTCCTTCCGTGAGTACATCTTATTTACAGACAACACCCTGTTAGACAGCCTGATGCACAGTAGTGCTGAACGATCCACGATGCAACGGCTATTCGGTGACTATTCCCGGGCAGGGGGATTTCCTGGCAAGCAACATAGCCAAACCTACAACCAACAACTCCCTGGCGAAAGTAGTTGGCATTAAAAATGCCACAACGATCAAAAACTATATCGACTTTCTGGAAAACACCTACCTGCTTTTTCAGATTTACAAATTCGATTTCTCCGTAAAACGTCAGATCCGAAATCCCAGAAAAACCTATTTTATTGACAACGCGATTGTCAGAAGACTTGGCTTCCTCTTCACAGAAGAATCAGGCAGGCTACTTGAAAACATGATAAATCACCCATGCCATCCAGGTTTGCCATGTTCTGGATTCCGAAGTTACACGTGAACGCGAATTGTCAGGTCTCCTGGAAGCAATGACCCTGTATAATCTGACAGAAGGATTGATCCTTACCTCCTACTCCGAAGAAAAAATCACGATCGATCACAAAACAATTAACATCAGGCCTGCCTGGAAATGGCTTCTGGAAAAGTCATTCCTCATTCGTAATTGATTCCGCCCTCTCTAAAAAAGCGTTGAAATGACCTGCATGGGGAGAAAAAGTATACTCTGTTAAGGATGCCTCTTCACACGAAAAGTCATTTCGTACATGATCCTTGGTCAGAAGAACCGTATTCACCCTGAAGCTGCTTTTAACCGGTACCTCTTCGCTGCAGCAATCAACTGATTGTTAGGAACGTGATCCCCAAAAACAGCATCAAAAAAAATCTCCCTGTCCCGTTTGCTTGCAAGGATCAATTCCTCTTTGGAAATAATGTGTTCAGCGTGGATCCTGATGGCCCGAATAACAAAACTACTAAACGTTTTATCCCCGCTAAGCTTTTGAGCTTTCCGAAATATCTTTTTGTCCTGATCCGAAATACGAATCTCTATTCTTTCATCCTTTTTTACCTGTGTTTCCATCGCATCTGTTTTATAAAAAACATCACAAATGTACGGAAATATTCCGTACAATGCAACTTTTTTGTAGCCCCGAAGGTGAGGCATGCCTCACCCCTAAACACTTAAAACTTAATCACTTAAAACTTAATCACTAATTGTTCCAGTTCCGTTGTGCCGTCATAAAATAAAAGCTTCGAAACCGATAGCTGAAAATAAAAAATAAATAAATGAATCTGTGTAAACAGAATTGTTTATCTTTGCATCATGAAAGATCAGCTCAGTATCCTGAAAGGCATCCATCCCGGTTTTTTTCTTGAACACGAGCTAAAGAAAAGAAACCTGAAAAAGGGAACCTTCTCCCTATCCATACAGGAATACCCGCAAACCATTGGGGCCGTTACCAAGGGTCGCCGAAAAATGAATACCGCCCTGGCCTTGAAGATCGAACACGAACTTGAGCTGGAAGAGGGTTCGCTGATGGTCCTGCAGGTCTATTACGATATCGAGCAACAGAAAAAACAACAAAAAACCATGCATCCTGCCCTTTCAAAACTCAGACCAGCGCTTTTCTGGGACACCGACATCCGGTCGATCGATTGGGATAGGCAAAAACGGGCTGTCATACAACGCGTTTTTGAACGCGGAAACGAAACCGAAAAATACGAGATCACCCGATTCTATGGTCTTGAAACCATAAAAACCATCCTGGAAACACCCAATGCCTGAACTGTTCTACAACACGGGAACTCCCCTCCTGATATATATCCTGAGGAGATGCATGGCCTGTGAACCGCTTGCTGCTTTCCGTTTGGTTGGGGGAACCGCTTTAAGCCTTCAACGGGGTCACCGACAATCGTTCGACATTGATCTGTTTACCGATTCTCCCTATCAGAGCATTGACTTTGATGCGATTGACAATTGGTTCCGGAATACCTTTCCTTACGTACAAACTGCTGAGGTCCTCCCTATTGGCATGGGGAAACCCTATTTCATCGGGGATGATCCAACTGCCAACATCAAGCTTGACCTCTACTATACAGATGAATTCATGGATCAACCAATAACCATTGACGGCATCCGGTTAGCCGGGATCAACGATATTATTGCCATGAAACTGGATGTGATCTCTAGGGGTGGCCGAAAAAAAGATTTCTGGGATATCCATGAACTGCTGGAGGATCATTCCCTGGATAAGATGGTAGAACTCCACAAAAAAAGGTACCCCTATACACACGACGGGGACCAACTGCTCAATAAACTTTCTTATTTTCATCTTGCCGACAACGATTTCAATCCCCGCTGCCTCAAAGGCAAACACTGGGAACTGATCAAACTGGATCTGCTGGAGGCCCTTCAGGCCTG
>JADHVS010000299.1 GCA_016783865.1 Bacteroidales bacterium | reverse complement strand
TTGTTATTTAATTTAATAAATGTTTTAATTGTCCAATTAAGATTTAACTTGAGTGTCCAATTTTAAGTGCTCGATGCCTCTGTGATAGGCTCTGCAACCGATTTACCTGTTTTGTTACTTTTTTAACGAGAGGTCTGAATTTATTCATTTTATATTGATTTTAGAATTCTATACCTCGTAACCAGTACCTGGGAACCAGTGCCTCTTTTATTCCTCCGGGATTGGATACCGCTTGAACTCTTTTTCCCGGTCGAACAGGTACCTGTACGTTATATAATGCTTCGCCGGGACACTGCCTACCAAAATGAAAAGCTTGCGCATTTTCGGATTAAAATCACCCACCCATGAAAACTCAAGCTCCTCATAATGAGGCTTTTTTTTCATTACCCTGGCCACATTCAGGATGAATCCCGACTCAATCCCTTTTCCCTGGAAGGCAGGGATAACACCCATCAATACTCCTCTTGCCCTGGTCATGGTTTTTCTTTTCTTCAGGTATAGAAATTTTATCATGGCCGGCAAGCTCAACTTGCCATTCAAATGTTTAAAGATCATATTAACATCTGGATACATCAGGTAGATCGCCACCGGTTTTTCTTTATAATATGCAAGCCAGATAAATTCTTCATCAATAATTGCCTTTGCTTTTTTCAGCGTCTTTTTAATATACTCTGGCTTCAGGGGCTCAAAGTTTTCCTTAAAAGAAGACCAGGTTTCATTAAATACCTCAACGAAATCCGGTAATTGCTGGTCAACCTTTTTCCATTCCATATGCCTGAAGGTGTATTCAGGTTTCTTTTCAATCCATTCGGCGATTTTTAGAAACCTTGGGGGAAGGTCTTTCTTAACATCAAAATGAAATCCTTCCATCCTGTAATAAATCTTAAACCCATACTCTTCAAACAATGCCTGGTAATACGGATGATTATAGGCTATTTCATACGAAGGATGGGTAAATCCATCCACAAGCAATCCCCAGTATTTATCATTTTCACCAAAATTAATCGGGCCATCCATGGCTTCCATTTCCTGTTCTTTCAACCACTCCCGTGCCTTATCAAAGAGCATAAATGCAACCTCTTTATCATTAATACATTCAAAAAATCCCATTCCGCCAGTTGGCTGGTCCTGTAATTCGGAGCTTTTATAATCAATGAAGGCTGCCACCCGGCCAATTGGCTTGCCGCGCTCATCCAGTAAAAGCCACCGGATGGCTTTACCATGATTATAAAACACATTTTTTCCGGGATCAAATATTGACTCTATCTCTTTATCCAGCGGACAAACCCAGGTATCATCATTTCGATAGATGATCCGGGCTGTTTTATGAAAGAGCTTCTTTGTTTTGGGGCTGTTAACCTCAACGATTTGCATGGTCATTCAGATTGGTCAGTATGATCCGATGATTATTTCCCGTAAATTACTTCCAGCAATTCCTTGTACTTCGATTCAACTACCTTTCTTTTTAATTTAAGGCTGGCCGAGAGTTCTCCGGTATTTGGCGACCATTCATCAGGGACAAGCCTGAAGCGTAGGATGCGTTCATATTCCGCCAGCCGTCCATTCAGCTTATCGATCTCCTGTTTAAACACATTTTGAACATCAGGCAAGCAAATAATCTCATGACGTTCCTGGTCCGGGATCATGTTTTGTGATTTGCCCCATTCTTTGAGATAATCAAAATCAGGAACTACCAGGGCGCTTGCAAATTTCTGGTGTTCACCAGTCACCATGGCATGACTTATAAAAGCCGATTCTTTAAGCCGGTTTTCAATGACCTGCGGTGCGACGAATTTCCCGCTCGACAATTTGAAAATATCCTTTTTTCTATCTGTAATTTTCAGGAACTTCCCTTCTTTCCATTCCCCAATATCGCCTGTATGGAACCAGCCTTCCCTGTCAAATACCGACCCGGTAAGATTTTCATCCTTATAGTATCCTAACATTACATTATGGCCTTTGCAAAGGATTTCACCATCTTCAGCCAGTTTAACTTCCACACCATCAATCAGTGCACCAACCGTACCAAGGCGGCACCCCTCCCTGTCCTGCCGGTTGATTGTAATAATGGGAGAGGTTTCTGTGAGTCCATACATGTTCAGGATCTTTACTCCTGCGGCCCAGAAAACTTTTTCCAGCCGGGGTTGAAGGCTGGCTCCGCCGCAACCTACCAACCTGGCTTCACCACCCAGCGCCTCGCGCCATTTGCTGAAGATCAACTTATCGGCAAATTTCAATTTACGGTAATAAAACCACCCTTTTCTTCCATGTGGTTCATACTTTAATCCCAGTCTGACAGCCCAGAAAAAAATCCTCTTTTTCATCCCCGATAAGCTTCTGCCCTTAGCCATTACATTGTCATAGATCTTTTCAAGTATCCGTGGCACAGCATCAAATCCTGTGGCTTTGATCTCCCTCATATTGATGGCAATGGAGCCCATGTTTTCAGCATAATAGATACAGGCACCGGAATATTGCGTCTGGTAATTTCCCAGCCTTCCACCCACATGGCAAAGAGGCAGAATGCTCAGGAACCTGTCTTCCGGTGTAAGTTGAAATACCTCTGCTGCTGCCAGAAAATTTTTCACCAGATTGTTGTGCGAAAGCATCACACCCTTTGGAGTTCCGGTCGTTCCGGAGGTATAAATCAATGAAGCCAGGTCACCGGGTTTTATCCCGGACTTAAGCTTTTCGACTTGCTCAATGACTGACTGGTCACTCTTCATACCTCTTTCAACCACTTCCATCCAGTTAGGCACCTGGTCCAGTTCATCAAATGTGAAAACAAACTCCACCTTGTCAACTTTATCACATACCGGCTTGATATTTTCATACAACTTTATATCCGATATGAGCACCATCCTGGCGTCGGAATGCTTCAGGATGTACTCATACTCATCACAGGCAAGGGAAGTATACATCGGGACATGTACAATGCCTGCCATAGACATCCCCATGTCCACAAAATTCCACTCAGGCCGGTTGTTGGAGATGGTGACAATTTTATCATTCCTTTTGAATCCCATCTCCAGGAGGCCATAGCTGAAATAATGGGATATTTCATTGTACTGCTCTGAGGTGTAGTGAATCCATTGGCCGTCTTTCTTTGCAGCCAGAACATTTCTTTCGGGAAAAAGCTTGATATATCTTTCAAGCAGATCAAAGGTGCGTGTTGGTATCATGGTTAATAATTGGTTTGATGCAATATAGTAAATCTATTTATACCTGGCCCCTGAGATATATTTCGCCATCACCTCGAAGCACTTTCCAGAGTCTCCGTCAGCATAATGAAATCCGCATCACGTATCATATGTCCAACAACATGGATAGAGAATCTTCAGGTTTTTACTACCTTAGTAATACCATAAATTCCCGAATATCATGGAACCATTATCGAGAAGAAAATTTATTTCACGAAGTGCGGCAGCTACCGGGGCGGCATTATTATCGCCCTACCTGAGCAGTTGCTCTCAAATGCAAACAGATATGAAAGCTGGATATTTTTTGAATGAGTTTGGAATCGACGATGCCATATGCCGAAGGCTACTGGAAACCGCCCTGTCAAGAGGGGGTGATTTTGCAGACCTTTTCTTTGAACATACCTTAACCAATACCCTGATCCTTGAGGATGGGAAGGTTAACAAATCGTATGGGGAAATAAAACTTGGTGTAGGCATCAGGACTGTGAAAGATGACCAGGTGGGATATGGATATACGCAAATCCTGACCATAGAATCGATGCAAAATGCTGCCAGCACGGCCTCAACCCTTGTTAACCTTGCAAAAACACCCATCACAAAAAATTTCTCACAGCCGGAAACCGGGAATTATTATCCCGTGGGCAGCGATTTCAGCGAATTTCCTGTGAGTTCCAAACTGCCACTCATGCAAGGGATCAACGAAAAATGCTTTTCATTGTCTGACATGGTGGCAAAAGTAAGTGTCATTTTTCAGGACCAGGTGAAAAAAATCATGGTGGTTACAAGTGACGGTATTAAAACTGAAGACCTGATGCCTATCAATTTTCTGTATGCTACAGCCACAGGTCAGAAAAATGGCAAAATGGAAAGTGCAGGCTGGGAACTTGGAGGCAGGAGAGATCTTGCTTACTACGACCAGGATGTCATTGAAAGAATATCCAATGAGGTAGTAGACAGGTTGAATATTAAATTCGAATCAATCCAGCCGCCGGCAGGTGAAATGCCTGTTGTACTTGGAACCGGGATTACCGGTGTGTTATTACATGAAGCTATCGGGCATGGGATGGAAGCTGATTTTAATCGAAAGAACACGTCAATATACAGTACTATGATCGGAAAGAAGGTAGCAGAACCCTTTGTTACGATTATTGATGATGGTACCATTCCGGGCCTTAGCGGATCAATTAATTTTGATGATGAGGGAGTTCCAAGCCAGAAAACTTTCCTTGTTGAGAACGGCATTCTCACCGGTTATCTGCATGATAAGATCTCGTCTAAATATTATGATGTTAAGCCTACTGGAAATGGCCGGCGTGAAAGCTATGAACATTTTCCGACACCCAGGATGAGGAATACCTATATGGAACCCGGTGACGCGACCAGCGAGGATATCATTAAAAGCGTTAAGAAAGGGATCTATGTTAAAGATGTATCGAACGGCGAGGTTTATATTGGCCAGGGGGATTTTTCCTTCTTTGTTACCCAGGGATACCAGATCGAGGACGGGAAACTTACCTCTCCCATTAAGGATATAAATATCATGGGAAACGGTCCTAAGATGCTTGAGAATATTACCATGGTTTCGGATGACTTTACCCTGTACCAGGGTGGAGCCGGTTTCTGTGGAAAAGAAAACCAACAGGTAAAAGTATCGTTTGGATTGCCAACCTGCCTGGTTAAATCGCTGACAGTGGGTGGTTCCGCTTAAGGTAAATTAAAGTTACTATTACAACTTGATAATCATGGATAAAGAAATCAAAAACCTTTGCAGCCGGATCATCAAAACCGCGCAGGATGAGGGAGCCAACGAATGCAAGGCAACAATTGCCAGAAGCAGAAATGTAACCATCAGGTACAGGAATCACAA
>JADHVS010000298.1 GCA_016783865.1 Bacteroidales bacterium | reverse complement strand
CATCTATGTCGGAACAATCACTGACAAACTCATCTTTCTTCAAACCGGTACCAAAAAATCCCTCTTTTCTGTCGACATATAATTTTTGATTGCTGGCAACCACCTTGGTAGCCACAATTGTGTCGAAATTCCTTATTTCAGTTTGGCGTTCCTTACCGGCACCATATTTCTTTTTTATCTGTTTAAAATAATTGATTGTGAAAGGAATAATATTGGACAGGTGATTGTTCACCTCTTCTATCTCATCTTCAATGTCTTTGATATGCTCATCCGCCTTAAAGGAATCATATTTTGAGATTCGCTTGATCTTTATCTCGGTAAGCTTAACGATATCATCCCTAAGGACCTCTTTCCTGAGCAATTTCTTGTACGGCTCCAGTCCGGTATCAATGGCTTCAATAATGCTTTCCCAGGTTTCACATTCCTCAATTTCCCGGTAAATGCGCTTCTCAATAAATATTTTTTCGAGGGACGAGAAATGCCAGTCAGCCTCCAGTTCCGACATCCTGATCTCGAGTTCACTTTTCAGTAACTGAACGCTGTTGTCGGCCGACCGTTTCAATATCTCTGATACCCCCAGAAAATTTGGCTTGTCATCCCCAATCACACAACAATTAGGAGAGATTGGAACCTCGCAATCGGTAAAAGCGTAGAGTGCATCGATGGTTTTATCGGGAGATATACCGGGAACCAGCTGTATATGTATCTCAACATTCTCAGCTGTATTATCATCGATCTTCTTGATACGAATTTTCCCTTTTTCGTTGGCTTTTATGATTGATTCAATTAAGGTAGTTGTGGTCTTGCCATATGGAAGCTCAGTGATGACCAGACTTTTTTTGTCGATTTTCTCAATTTTCGCCCGGACTTTAATGATACCGCCCCGGATGCCATCATTGTATTTCAAAAAATCTGCCTGTCCGCCTGTAGGAAAATCAGGGTATAACTCAAATTCTTCGTTTTTCAGGTATTTTATAGTCGCATCAATCAGTTCATTGAAATTATGCGGAAGGATTTTTGAAGCCAGCCCCACTGCGATACCCTCCACACCCTGTGCAAGCAGCAATGGAAATTTTACAGGAAGGGTTATGGGTTCTTTATTCCTGCCGTCATAAGAAGGCTTCCACTCGGTGGTTTTGGGATTAAACAGGACTTCCAGTGCGAATTTTGAAAGCCGGGCCTCAATGTACCTGGGGGCAGCCGCACCGTCGCCGGTAAGGATATTACCCCAGTTTCCCTGTGTATCTATCAACAGCTCCTTTTGCCCGAGTTGTACCAGGGCATCGCCAATGGAGGCATCACCGTGAGGATGGAATTGCATGGTATGGCCAATGATGTTGGCCACCTTATTGTAACGGCCATCATCCAGCCTTTTCATGGAATGCAGGATACGTCGCTGAACGGGCTTCAAACCGTCATTTACATGAGGTACAGCACGTTCAAGGATCACATAACTTGCATAGTCCAGGAACCAGTCCTGGTACATCCCCGATAGATGCATGACCTTATGGAGCTCTTCCATTGGCATATCGGTTTGAACCTGCCCGGATTGATCTTCCGTATGATCCCCGGCCTGCTCCTCCTCCAGCTTGTCGTTGCTCTCCTTGTCGTCCTGACTCATTTGCGAATTCTCCCTAAGCATATACTCGGTAGCTATTTCTTGTTAGGTCATTCTGTCCCCGCCGGTAGTCGGGCACGGCGCTGGCCAGCGGATCAGAATCTGAACCCGGTTCAGGACCTGTGAGATTCCGGATCAAGTCCGGAATGACCGTTAAGTCATCCTCAGGATGACCTATGCTGACTTCTGATTAATATCTTCTACAATAACTTCTTCTTCAATAACTTCTCCATCAATCCTGAGATTATCGATAATGAAATTCTGTCTGTCGGGTGTATTCTTACCCATATAGAACTCCAGCAAATTGGATATACTGTCGCTCCGGCTAAGCGTCACCGGTTCCAGCCTTATGTCTTTCCCGATAAAGTTCTTAAACTCATCCGGAGATATTTCACCCAATCCCTTAAACCGCGTAATCTCTGCCTTCTCTCCCAATTCCAGAATGGCCTTTCTCCGTTCCTCATTATCATAACAATAATGGGTCTTTTGCTTATTCCTCACGCGGAACAAAGGAGTTTGCAGAATATAGAGATGTCCCTTCCTGACCAGGTTGGGGAAAAACTGAAGGAAGAAGGTGATCAGCAATAACCTGATATGCATCCCATCCACATCGGCATCCGTAGCTATCACCACATTTTTATACCTCAGGGTATCAAGACCCTCTTCAATATTCAGGGCAGATTGTAACAGGTTAAACTCTTCATTTTCATATACGATCTTTTTTGTGAGACCGTATGTATTGAGAGGTTTCCCCTTCAGGCTGAAAACCGCCTGTGTGGCCACGTCGCGGGATTTGGTAATGGAACCGCTTGCCGAATCTCCCTCTGTAATGAAAATGGTTGATTCCAGCCGCCTGTCATCATTGGTATTGTAATGACTCTTACAATCGCGCAATTTCCGGTTATGAAGGCTGGCCTTTTTGGCACGTTCCCTCGCAATTTTTTTTATGCTGGAAATGGCTTTACGTTCCTTTTCCGAATCAATAATTTTCTTTAACAGGATGTCGGCCGTCTCAGAATGCTTGTGCAGATAATCATCAAGGTGCTTCTTAACAAAATCCATTATAAAGTTGCGGACAGACGGACCTTCAGGCCCCATATCTTTGGAACCCAGTTTCGTTTTTGTCTGGGATTCAAATACCGGCTCTTCAATTTTAACACTGAAGGCCGCCATAATCGATTGCCTGATATCCGACGGATCAAAATCCTTTTTATAGAATTCCCGTATGGTTTTTACATAGGCCTCTTTGAACACCTGCAGGTGCGTTCCGCCCTGGACGGTATGCTGACCATTGACAAAAGAAAAATACTCTTCGGCATACTGGTTGCCATGGGTAAGGGCCAGTTCAGCGTCATGATTCTTCAGATGTATCACAGGATACAATCCGGGTGCATCGAGGTTCTCATTCAACAGGTCGAGCAAGCCATTTTTGGAATAGAATTTCTCTCCATTAAAAACGATCGTCAATCCTACATTCAGGAAAACATAGTTCTTGATCAGTGCTTCCAGGTATTCTGAAATGTAATGGTAATTACCAAACATATCCTGGTCCGGCACAAAACAAACCAGGGTGCCGTTAATGTCATCAGTGGAAGCTTCCTTCCTGTCGTTGATTAGTTCACCGGCAGCGAATTCTGCTGATTTCACCTTGCCTTCCCGAAAGGAAGATATCTCAAAGCTGGATGAAAGTGCATTCACGGCCTTTATCCCAACACCATTCAAACCGACAGATTTTTTAAATACCTTGGAATCATATTTGGCCCCGGTATTCATTTTAGCGGCCACATCAATAACCTTCCCAAGGGGTATTCCACGACCGTAATCCCGCACCTTCACAATCCTGTCGTTGATGGTTATTTCAATGGTTTTTCCATGTCCCATCATAAATTCATCGACGGCATTATCCAGTACTTCTTTTAACAAAACATAGATGCCGTCGTCCCTGGAAGAACCGTCCCCAAGTTTCCCTACATACATCCCCGGCCTCTTGCGAATATGCTCCTTCCAATCGAGTGTCCGTATATGTTCTTCTGTGTAATGCGCAGACATATCTGAAATTTTGCACTAATATAGATAAAAGAACAGAGGCTCCTGAATTTGTTTTTCAACAGGAGTATTAACAGGAGGTGCCTTTAGAATGCCCTCCAGATCAGTGATTAGAGATTTTTTATTAACGTACAAAAATGTGAAAAAGGAGGTGATTCTGACCTGCCCCGTACGGCGATCATGCTTTATCTTCCAGATAATCAAATTGTTGAGAGTTAATTCAGGCAGAGACTGTCATCTATTTGATTGACCAAGAGGCAATTACAGCTCAAGCGCGACCACATCCATCAGAGTATCAAATCCTGGATTATATTCTTTCCGGTCAAATTTCCAGGTCCGGTTTTTTCTCGATTTGCCTTCCGGCAGTTCAATATGGACCAGTTCTATTTCCTGGTGAACCTCCTTTTTCCTGTTAATAATTATTTCTTTAATGTCTGTAACCAGGCAGGAGGACCCGGGCTTCAGAAAGGATAAATGGTGCTGCAGGATCAATTTTCTGAAACCGGTGATCTCAGTTTTCTGGTAGTAGATGTGTCGTTTAAGATAATCAACAAGCAAAATATCCAGTTGATTCAGCAGGTTAAGGGAAACATAGTAATCTGCAGCCGGCAGATCAGGATGATGCAGAGAGATGGTATCAATAGATTTTTTAACCTTATCTTTTTTATACGCTTTTACCAGGTTATAGATCTGCTGAACGGCTCCTCCTGAAATATCAGCAGAAATCAGCCGGGCATTTTGAGTTTTTCTCACCTGGTGTTGCACCTGCGAAGGGTGGTGGATATCAACAAGATAAACCTTTTTGCATTCGATCAGTAATTCTTGCAGGGGTACATCCAGGAGCCATCCACTGCCAAGGATCATGACCGTTTCCGGCCTGTACTTTCTGATTTTTTCCAGGATGAAAGACCGGCTGTTTTGCAGATGTTCATTCCATCCTTTTGATTCGGCAAAATACCTGTTCATGATACCCTGCTGATCGGAGATGTACTTCATCTCCCTGAGCATTTTTTTCGGGATGGCTTTATCTGGCATTAATTTATGCTTTATGATTTGACCTGGTGGATCCGTTCATATTCCTTCGCCATCCAGACCCTTACCTCGTTCATCAGTTGCTTTGAATCTTTGTCCCGGAACTGTTCATAGGGGATTTCGGGATAGATCCTGACAGTGATCTTTGTCCTTCCGCTCAATATAATCTTCCCCTTCGGGATAGTTTCTGCAGTACCATCAAGCAATACCGGAATGATGCCCACCTTATTGTCAAGGGCCATCCTGAATGCTCCTCCTTTAAATGGATGTAATTGTCCTGCCGGTCCCCTTGTCCCTTCCGGAAACATCATCACCGAGTTGCCGTTCCTGAGATGCTGTTCGATATGAGACATTGTATTGAGGTAACTTTTTTTAC
>JADHVS010000055.1 GCA_016783865.1 Bacteroidales bacterium | reverse complement strand
AGAAACTCAATCAGGCAATCTTCCGGGTGTTGGAAAGCATCCTTGTGGAAATCACAGATATTCCGGAAGATATTCCTCCTGAACGGTTATACGATGTACTGACCTGGTGCTGGGATGATCCGGTACAATACCTGCCCTCTTCGGGATACGACCTGGAACTCTGCACCGGCGATCCATACACCTGTCCGTATGGCGAACTGTGCGATTGTGACAATTTGGGAGATTTGCCTGACGACGAAGCCGACAGGCCTCCCCTCAATACAACGGATAATGATTTCGTTATGCCTTTTTAATACACTCTTTGCACCCCAGACCTTCCAGGTTTCTAAAACCTGGAAGGTCTTTCAGAACCAAAATCCTATGCCAAAACAACTCCCGTCAAAATCCCCTCTTGCCGCTTCCCTCCTCTCCCTCTCCCGCGAAACCCTGGAGAATCTGCTCAGCGATCTCTATGAAAAATTCGATATCGTCAGGAATTTCATTGATTTGAAAATGACCGGAAACAGTGATCCGTTGCTTAAAAAATACAAGAAGCCATGCCAAATAAAGCCGGATCATGATTTCTTATTACCTTTGCACAAACAATAAACCCCCTTTTTAGGGGTCTTTAATATGCATAAAGGATATGGTGAAGGGTACAAAAATCTACCAACGGATACCAGACAGGTATCTTGATTTTTTAAAACTTCTTGAGGATCAGGAAATCAGTGTGTTTTCATTGGATCAGGCCTGCCGGTGGACACATCGAAGTAATTCCGAAATGCAAGAGATGCTCCAGAATCTTTCACGAAAAGGGATGATCGAACGCCTTGAACGGAGAAAATATGCCCGGTACGGATTCCGGAATGACAAGGTGATTGGAACCTTTATAGCAGATAATAGCGTTATTGGATATTGGAGCGCCTTGAATCTACATGGTATGACCGAACAGATTCCCAATGTGGTATTTGTTCAATCTCCCCGGTTGAAAAGACCTGCAACTATTTTCAACGTACGTTACCGGTTTGTCCATATCCTGCCAGAAAAGATATTTGGGATCACCCAATTTGGATATGGAAACGAAGCTTTTCCAGTAACCGATAAGGAAAAAACCCTCCTTGATTGTTTTAATATGCCTGTTTATACAGCAGGATATGATACACTTATCCTGGCATTTTATCATGGAGATCTGCAACCCGGTAAATTATTGGATTATGGCAAGCGACTGGGAAACCTGTCGGTGCTGAAGAGATTGGCCTTCCTTTCTGAAGTGTTCAGGATGTCCGGATATAGACCATTCCGGGACACGGTTGCATCCATGCTGAACGACCGCTATACGCCCCTGGATCCTATGGGACCTTTTGAAGGTGAGTTTGTCTCCACCTGGAAAATTCGGCTTAACATCTCAAGATCTCAACTATTGGAACTTATACAATAAAAACTGATACAACTTTCATGATCCTTCGTTCTGAAATAACCCGACTTGCCCATCAACATGGTGTCCCTCCTTCAACCATTGATAAGGATTGGGTTTTAGGACATCTCATCGCAACCATTTTCCGGCAGGAATGGTCTCATGGGATTCTGTTGTTTAAGGGAGGAACTTGCCTGAAAAAGTGTTATTTCCCCGAATACAGATTCTCTGAAGACATTGATTTTACTCTTTTACGGGATGATTTCGTGCTGACAAAAACAATCGTTCAATCCATTTTGAATAGGATAACTCAGAATACAGGAATCCGTTTTGCTCCTTTTATTATTCAGCCTATCACCTCAAAGAACAGACATTTTGGGTATAGTACCATCCTGAAATTCTGGGGAGGAGACCATCGCAGAGATCAACCCCCACCCGGGGATTATGAACGATGGCATTCCTCAATCAAGATAGAGATGACATGGCATGAGTTACTTTGTTACCCTTCCGAAGAACGGCCTGTTCTTGATAAATATTCTGATTCTGAACTATTTACAGGCTTAGTCATTCCCTGCTGTCCTCTGTTTGAGATTATAGCCGAAAAGCTCAGAGCCACCATACAACGATCCTATCCGGCGCCACGAGACTATTATGACCTTTGGTACCTGACAAAAGAGGTCGGGCAGAATGAATGGCCTGACATTATGGAAGCTTTCAGAAAAAAAGCAGCTTTTAAGGAAATTCGTTTTACTAGCTACGGTGATTTTTTTCAGACCGACAGAATCAACCGCTCAGCCAAAGCATGGGAACAAAGTCTTGGTTCTCACTTACCCGCTGGGGCTCTGCCTCCGTTTTCCAAGGTTATTACAGAACTAAAAGAGATCATCATTCCCTATTTTCAATGATATGATTGTAACCGGCACCCATATCAGCTACTTTCTTATTTGCCATCGTAAATTGTGGCTGTTCGCCCATGAAATCCGGATGGAACAAACCTCCGACCTGGTTTCTGAAGGCCGGCTGATCCAGGAGACCACCTATCCACAGCGGTCAGAACGCTATCAGGAGATCGAGATCGACGGGATCAAAATCGATTATTATGATGCCAAAAACAAGGTGATCCATGAAGTAAAAAAATCGGATAAAATGGAAACGGCCCATGAATGGCAGGTTAAATACTACATCTATGTCCTGGAACGGAATGGCATTGAAGGAGTGAGTGGACTGCTGGAATACCCAAAGTTGAGGCAAACTACCGAAGTCTTCCTGAGCAGCCGCGACCGGGAAGAATTGGAGGTGATGATCGAAGAAACCCAATCAATCATTGCATCCGGCATTTGTCCCGAACGCGTCAAACTAAACATATGCAAGAAATGCAGCTATTTTGAGTTCTGCTGGGTAGAAGAATTATGAAAAAAAGTTACTATCTCTTTAATCCAGGGAGGTTGTCCCGTAAGGACAATACACTGAAATTCCAGCCGGTGGATGACGATGGCAACGATCTTCCTCCACGATACCTGCCTGTCGAAGGCATTGACGAATTGTTTGTTTTCGGCTCCCTTGATGCCAACAGTTCTTTGTACAACCTCCTCGGAAAGAATGATATATCGGTTCACTTCTTTGATTATTACGAGAATTATTCCGGATCCTTTATGCCCAAGGACTTCCTTCTCTCCGGGAAGATGTTACTGGCCCAGGTGAGAGCGCATACCAATACAACCCAACGCATGGTGATCGCACGTAAATTCGTGGAAGGCGCTGCGTTCAACATGATCAAGAACCTGCGGTACTACAATAACCGGGGCAAAGACATGGAACCCTTTATATCACGGATGGAAGAGTATACCGGGCGCATCCCTGAAATGAATGCAACTGACGAACTCATGGGCATCGAAGGGAACATCAGGATGACCTATTACGATGCCTTTAATCTTATTGTTGACCAAATGGAGATGGGGAACCGTACCAAACAACCGCCGGAGAATGAGGTCAACGCCCTGATCTCCTTTGGCAACATGATGTGCTATTCCCAATGCCTGCGGGCTATTCATCAAACCCAGCTCAACCCGGTGATCAGCTTCCTTCACGCACCAGGCGAACGACGTTACTCCCTGGCATTGGATTTGGCCGAAATCTTCAAACCTATGCTGGTCGACCGGCTTATTTTCCGGGTAGTTAACAAACGCGAAATTCAGGAGAAACATTTTGAAAAACAACTCAACCAATGTCTGCTCAATCCCACCGGTAAGAAAATATTTGTCACCGCATGGGAAGAACGGTTAAAAGAGACGATCCAGCACCGTACGCTCAAAAGGCAGGTAAGCTACAAACATATGGTACGATTGGAATGTTACAAACTCATCAAACACCTCTTGGGGATGGAAGAGTACAAACCTTTTAAGATTTATTGGTAACCGAACCTAAACAGATCCCCGACTATTGGAAAGACGAACAAGAAACGAATGAAAGACGAATGAAAGACGAATCTTAATTATAGTTTATCTGGATGTATATTATCCTTGTATATGATATAGGAGAAAAGAGGGTGGGTAAAATGCTGAAACTTTGCCGGAAATACCTTCATTGGATTCAAAACTCCGTATTTGAAGGAGAGATCACGGAGGTGAAACTGAAGGAACTTAAGCACCGCGCACGATGCTTGATGGATGAAGAGGTCGATAGTCTGATAATTTTTAGCAGTCGTGATCAGAAATGGCTTGAAAAAGAGATTGTTGGAAAAGAGCGAAGTACCCTTGACCATATCTTGTAAATTGTCGGTCAGATAATTGTGTATCTTTGATCTTGTTCCTTGACATCATGAAATATATAAACACCTATTTGTCAATATTTTATAGAGTTGTCGATACCCCGGTCTTTTCCTATTACTGATGATCGACAACCTAAATCCAGAAAATCACATCTAATATTATATTCTATTATGCTATTTATCAGCCAAATAACAAAATACCCCAAACGGCTATCAATCGTACCAAAGTGGAATTGAAATTGCAAAAAGCGGAAACAAAGATCATTGCCAGTATCTATCAATCGTACCAAAGTGGAATTGAAATTTTACATCCTTTTGCGTGAGAGTATTACTCCCGATTCTATCAATCGTACCAAAGTGGAATTGAAATATTTCAAACCCGATTTCCCTCAATGTCATATTATTCACTATCAATCGTACCAAAGTGGAATTGAAATACTATGACTGGATGCTGTTTATGACCTGGAAATCACTCTATCAATCGTACCAAAGTGGAATTGAAATGAAGAGCTTATGCTTGAGTTTTGTATTAAAACAAGTCTATCAATCGTACCAAAGTGGAATTGAAATTGGAGACAACAGTACTAATAATTACAGACCTGAACGCTATCAATCGTACCAAAGTGGAATTGAAATTCGTAGGAGCGTAGGCTAATCCACCTCCGGCTAACTATCAATCGTACCAAAGTGGAATTGAAATACGATGGATAGTTACGAATATTCTAATTCCACATCTTCTTCCCTTTCATTGGAAATGATTCATTGGTATCAATAGATTTTGTAACTATTGATCCCTTCCTGACGAAGCAGTCGATCCCATTTTTCTCAAAATAATGATAGAGCCTGTGGCAGGGTTTCATTTCAAGATACAATGCCCTACAAACCGAGTCATAGTCATTAATTGGGGAAAGTTTTTTTGCCAGCTCATTGTTTCTTTTGAACCACTCAACATGCTCATCATCGAGTCCGGTTATTGAAGAAGCAAAAAACCTCTTTGATCTATTATAATAATGGAATGAGATCATTTTGGTTTTAGAACAGAGTTTTAGAAACTCCAATGTTTGCGGAACTGCTGGATTTAGATGGATTTTTAAGATTCTATCATCATCAAAACCCAGATGTATTTCTATTGTAAATGCTTTCTTATCAATATTGAGCATCCTGAACCTGAGGGAAGGTTGGGGTCGGTTCAATGGATCAATTCCGAAGAATTTCAAATCAGAAGGAGGACAAATTAAAACGATGCCACCTTTGGGATCATTATTAAAAAGCACCGAACATGGAATGGCATGTTGTGATGGGAATCCGGGAAGGTTATAAATGAGATCGTAGGGATAACAAAACCCACTATTGAAATTTGGTTTTTCCATTATCTACCGTGTCGAATTAAGAATTTATCAAAAGTAAAGAATTCTTTGTTTTACTTTTACACTTTAAACGCTAAATTCTCACAGAACATGGCGAAATCCGTACCCAGACATTTCCGTGAACCCAGACAAGATCAAAAGTCTTGGAATGGTCATACGGTTGACCAAAATCTAAAAGACGATTGGTTGAACGCATTAAATCGTTTATCGATTTTCAACCTTATCAGCATTTGTGAAGGGCATCAACGAAGTCGAGACCCATACGGCAAGCTACCCCATATTAATCTTCGAATTAAACCGTTTCTATTGACTACAGCAAACCAGATTTTCAATAATAATACAAAAGGTCAACTCTCTGGGATACTTGGAAATTTATTTGACCATTCTTCTTATGCCACGGAAATTTATTGCAAAAAAAAGTCTCGTTCACTAATTGATGATTTAACTGTCGGGATGCGGTGCAGAAAAAGGAAAATTAATGACCACTTAGAATTTATGAATGTTTGGTTCCCTGAAACTATTATAAAAATCAAGGAATTTGATAAAACAATAAACGACATCATGGATTTAAATAATACGCAAGAAATATCCCAAATACAGAACACAGGAAACTATCGGACAGAACCTGTTATATGTTCAGTTTTGACGAAAAAGGGCAGGCCATGTTCCAGAATGACCTATAATCCAAACGGGAAATGCTGGCAGCACGGGAGAGATTGAATTAAATATACATTTCAATGCTTAGTATTATTATACTTGGTTGTTGTAATACGCGAAGGAACCTTTTAAGCCCGTGTACAATTGTGTCCCATTCTCTGCAGGATAGTTGTTGGTACTATCAATCGTACCAAAGTGGAATTGAAATTATCAGTTTTTCTCGCTAAACTTGCAATCTTAAAACAGGAGGTCAACCGCTTTTTCCCGGAGCAGGAGTCATGCAAACGCCCCGGGTTTGATGATGAATTGTGAAACCGTTTATGATCAGAATTTTCGACATCCTTCTCTCCTTAACCGGTCTGCTGGTTCTCTCTCCGGTTTTCCTGGTGATCATGATAATCATTCCATTGGATTCCAGGGGCGACATTTTCTTCCTCCAAACCCGCGTGGGAAAAAACAGTAAGGATTTCCGACTGATCAAATTCCGGACGATGGCAACCGGAGCCGATAAAAAAGGGGATCTGACTGTGGGAACACGCGATTCCAGGATCACACGTGTCGGCGCTTTTCTCAGGCGTTATAAACTGGATGAGATACCGCAACTGCTCAATGTGCTGAAAGGGGACATGAGCCTGGTTGGTCCGCGGCCGGAGATCCGGAAATATGTGGAGATGTATACAACGGAGCAGAAAAAGGTGCTCGCAGTCAGGCCGGGAATCACCGATTGGGCTTCGATTGAATATTATAACGAGAATGAGATCCTGGGAAGGTCACCCGATCCTGAGAAGACCTACATCGAGGAGTTGATGCCGGCAAAAATCCTGCTCAACATGCAGTTCATCGAAAAGCCAACCATCGGAAATTATTTCCACATCCTGGGAAAAACCATCAGGTCATTGGTCATTGGTCATTAGTCATTCTTCCTCATTCCTTCTTCCTCATTCCTCATTCCTCATTCCTCATTCTTATAAGCTCCTTTCATAAGTTCCATCAGAGCATTCAGTTCATCCACCTTCTCCGGATTTCCCAATTGGGTATAGGTCAGGATCATATTACTGATCAGACGCTGGATGATATCTACATTCGTACATGGGGCATAAAAAGAGGGCTCCGGTTTGAGCTGCATCTGCCGGATGAACAGATCTATCTCTTTGCGGGTGAAAACCGCTCCCTTATTGAACGGATTGATGTAAAAAAGTACATCAGCAGTTCCAGTATTGAAGTGATAGAGCTCAGTCGTATAACAGAGGATAAAATGCTGGGGAAGGTTCACCCCCTGGATAGGTAGGTTGAGTCGCTGCGCCAGGATCAGATAAAGGATCCCTAGTGTGAGGGGACTCCCTTTGCGCGTTTCCAGAACCGTGTTGATATATTGATTGGTTGGTGCGTAAAGATTGATCCTGTTCCCCTCAAACTTATGCATATCATAAAAGATATGGTTCAGGACCTTTACGTTCTCCAGCGCGGTGAGGTTATCGTTCAACTCCAGCCAGGCATCCATCTTCATCTGTTCGATCACCACCGTGATCTCTTCGGCGTTCAGATCCGGATAGTGGGTCCTGGAGATCAGTAGGAATCCTTTCAACAGGTCAGAGGAACCAAGCTTCATCCAGTCGATCAGCTGGTGACGGAATCCATCCTGCTGAATCTGATGGATGATCCATTCAATCCGGCTCTGTACCAGGCTGTCGAAACTGTTTTCCCAGGCCGTTTCAAGCGTCGGAACAGCTTGCTCTCCGAAAGCGAATATCTTCTCCCGGATGATGTCAAATGTTTTGTCATCAGGTTCATCCAGAAGATTGATCAAGGCCGATAGCTGATCGGGGTTGTTTGTCATAACGGTATTGCAAAGATAAGAAATAGCGAAATAGCGAAGTAGCGAAATAGCGAAACGGTTACCCTGTCACCAATCCCTCAAGTACCATCTTAATTAACTCTTTGATTACCGGACCGTGGTGGGGATTGTATTCTCCGGTGGCGCGGTTGGCTACCAGAGCACAGATGGTGAGGGTCTCATGACCCATTAGCGCCCCCAATCCATAGAGGGCCGAGCTCTCCATTTCAAAGTTGGTGATCCGGTGTCCCTGGCAATGAAACCGTTGTAATTTGTCGATCATCTCCGGGTCGGTGAGAGCCAGATGGAGACCACGCCCCTGGGGACCATAGAAACCGGGTGCCGTGACCGTGATTCCGGGAACTGTGCCTTCTGAGTACAGGCGGATAAGAGGTTCCGATCCCCTGATAAAATAAGGCGGTGTGAGGAAATTGTGCCAGTTTGCCTGCCTGGCAAAATGTGCTGAAAGCTCCTTATCGATGATCTGTTGAAAATCGCGGTAAAAATAGATCAGGTTATCCAGACCCATGGCATGAGTTGACAACCCAAAGCTGTTGATGGCAATGTCGGGCTGGATGGCACCTGATGTTCCAATCCGGATGATGGTAAGGGATTTGCGATCAGGCTTGGGAATGCGTGTTTTGAGATCGAAGTTCGCCAGTGCATCCAGCTCCTGCATTACGATGTCGATGTTGTCGGTTCCGATGCCGGTAGAGAGGGCTGTGATGCGTTTTCCCCGGTAGCTGCCGGTGTGGGTAATGAACTCCCGATTGGAGATTCTGTGATCGATGGTGTTAAAAAAACCGGAGACCTCTGGTACCCTGGATGGATCGCCCATGATCAAAACTGTATCAGCCAGTTGATCAGGCCGAACGCTCAAATGGTAGACACTTCCGTCAGCATTGACAATCAGATCGGGTTCGGCTAAAGGGGGCATGGTATCTTCTTTTACATGCTGTTTAAAGTGACCAGGTTTCTGCTGCGATGCCATGTTGTTGAATAAAATCCTTAAACGCAAGGAATCCATCTTCATTTCCGAACCGACCGGCAATCAGATCAAGTAACCGTTCCGGAGAGTAGAGCTTGCCAGGAGGAGCAAGCGCCGAGAACAGGGCTGGCATTTCTGCGGCTTTCACCCAATAGATATTGGAAACATTAAAGGATCTGGCAAACGATACAGCTGATTAATAATAGTATCTTCTTCATAATAATGGATTTCTGCTTTTTATAGTTGCAAATATATCAAATTTTCGTAAATTTGCTGAAAACCAATAACAATGTATTATGTCATCAGAATTTGAAATTAACTGGAAAAAAGTCACCCCAACCATCCTGATTGTCGTTGGAGTGATCCTTCTGATTATCTTCTGGGCGAGGATGACGGTAACCATCGATGCCGGCCACGGAGGAGTATTATTCAGAACCTTTGGAGGCGGAATCGATACGACTAAAACATTTGGAGAGGGCTTTCATGTGATCGCTCCCTGGAATTCGATGGTCGTGTATGAAACCCGGCAGCAGGAGATGGCGGAGGACATGCAGGTGCTTTCGTCTAACGGTCTGGAAATCAAAGTGGATGTTTCGTCTTGGTACCAGCCGGTCTGGGGAGATATGGGCAAGCTTCACGTGAACATCGGAACGGATTACCTGAAACGTGTTGTCATTCCTGCCTTAAGGTCCTCGGCACGAACGGTAATCGGACGGTATACTCCTGAACAGATCTATTCAACCAAACGCGATGCCATCCAGGATGAGATCTTCCAGGAGATGAAGACGATCCTGGATGAAAAATTTGTCCAGCTCAACCGGGTACTGATCCGTACGATCATTCTGCCCCCAACAATCAAAACGGCCATCGAAAGTAAGCTGAAGCAGGAACAGGAGTCCCTGGAATATGTGTTCAAACTGGAAAAAGCCAAACAGGAAGCCGAACGCCAGCGCATTGATGCCGAGGGGAAAGCCCGGGCCAACCGGATCCTCAGCGCCAGTCTGACCGATAAGATCCTGAAGGAGAAAGGGATTCAGGCCACTGTAAGACTGGCTGAGTCATCCAATACGAAAGTGATCGTGATCGGGAGCGGGAAAGACGGAATGCCTATAATTCTTGGGGATAAATAGAGGGAATTCCGCCTCAATCAAGTCGGATTGTTTGTGTTGTAAACCTGAACCCGAATTTTGCCAGCTCTTCCAGGGCAGGTTTATGGAGTTCCGGTAGATTGGGAGGCATACGAAAGCCGGTGGCTTCAACCTTTTTCTCCACAACAAGTCTTGCCGAGATCGCGGTTGGGAGAGCTACGGCTCTTGACATGGCCGTTTCACCCTCCGGATCCCCTTTCACCACCATCGTGGCCGTTCGTTTCTCTTTTCTGCCTTTTTCAAACTCCGCAATGACCTCAATGTAGAGGATGATCATATCCTTCTCTCCGGGAGCGTATATCATGCGTTCCAGCATCCGGCTGAGCAAGACATCAAGATGAGTCCCTTCATCCAATGGAATCTGCAAATCACTGAACAATCCCAGCCATTTTAACCGGTGGATGATATCTGCATTTTCATCAATCCCCAGGTAGACCGCCACCCTTTTTTCAATGTTATCAGGTTCCTGCCCAATCAGTGAAGCGGTAAATTCGCGGTATGATCTGCCTTTTAAGGTCTCTCTCTTTTCGTTGTCAAACAGCCCCAGGGCGCGTATGTACTTCATGTTGTTGCAATAGCCCGAATAGCGTAAAAGCCCGCGGTAGAAAGAGACGCCGTCATCCAGACCGAAGGGTTTCACATATTTCTCCACATCTTTGTTGGCATAGGTTTCAAAGGTCCCCAGTCCTTCGATCTCTTCAAACCAGAAATGTTCGAATAGCTTATCCCCGGGGATGAAGACCCGTTTGCCGTTGGTAATGTACGCACCGGAGGTCTGTGCAGCTATGAATACCGTGTAGGGATCCCAGCAAAACTTATAGCCGAATGGATTGTTATTGGATTCAAAGGAGGGAATCCCGCTGCCAAAGGATTTAAGGCTTAACACACGTCCGCCATCCCTCCTAACGCCGTCAAGCACCAGCTGGGTGCCGAAGTGATCCATCCCGGGGACCTCTCCCAGCTCATTCAGCACCAGGATCCCTGCTTTTTCCACGTCATCCTTCAACTTCATCAGTTCCGGGACTTCATAAGAGGCTGTGATCATGTTCTTCCTGAATTTCAAACAAGACCTTAGTATATGGATGTGTACAGGTTTCGGCACCATGCTTATCACCACTTCAGCATCTTTGACTACCCCATCCAGGATTTCAGGATCGTTGTTTTTCCATTCAAGGGCTGTACATTCCGGCCGGCCATTCTTGATCTCAACCGCTTTCTCAATAAACATGTCCATCAAAACCACGTGATAACCGTGGTCAATAAAATAGTCGACCATGGGTTTCACCATCTGGCCGGCTCCGACAATCACAATGTTCTTCATGGTTGCAGTTTTTCCGTTTATTCTATAAATATACATAAAATCTTTGTCACCATTTATTCACCTGATCTCTCATTTCCAATGGTGTTCATGAATGCTTCGCTATCACCATCTCACCATTTCACCATTTCACCATTTTTTTACCTTTGTTCCATGAAAATCGAGATCATCAACATCGGCGACGAGATTCTCATCGGACAGGTGGTCAACACAAACGCTGCCTGGATGGCGGAAGAGCTCAATAAAAATGGGTTTAGGGTGCATCAGTTTACCGTCCTTTCCGACAACAGGGAACACATCCTGCAGGGATTGCAGGAGGCAGGAGAACGGGCCGACCTGGTGTTGGTAAGCGGTGGGATAGGTCCCACGAAAGACGACATCACCAAGCAAACGATCTGCGAATTCTTTGACACGAAACTGGTTTTCAGCGAAGAGGCTTTCCAAAATATCGAAGCTCTCTTCTCCCATAGAGGCTATGAAGTCACCGAGCTAAACCGCAAGCAGGCCGAACTGCCCGAGCACTGCCTCACCCTTCCCAACCGTTTGGGAACCGCGAGGGGGATGTGGTTTGAGAAGGAATCGACAATCTATATCTTCCTCCCCGGCGTCCCCTTCGAACTCAAGGATATGTTTACCCGTGAAGTGATTCCCCGGGTGAAAGAGCGGTTTGCTCCGCAGGTGATCTATCACAAAACGGTGTTGACCCAGGGAATGGGTGAATCGTTCATGGCCAATATCCTGGAAGATTGGGAAAACAACCTGCCTGAAAATATCAAGCTGGCCTACCTCCCGCAACCAGGAATCGTTCGATTGCGATTCTCGGCCACCGGATCCGAAGAGGAGGTGCTTCAACAGCAGGTAGCGTCGGAAATTGATAAGTTGCACGAATTGATTCCGGAACTGATCTTCGGATACGACACCGACACCCTGGAGACCATCGTCGCACAACTGCTGATGCAGCAAAATAAAACACTGGCGATAGCCGAAAGCTCCACCGGTGGGTACATCTCCCACCTGGCTACCTCGGTTCCGGGCAGCTCCGTCTGGTTTCTGGGCTCCGTAGTGGCCTATTCCAACCGGGCGAAGGAGGACATGCTATATGTAAAAAAAGATACCCTGGAGAGCCATGGCGCCGTGAGTGAACAGGTGGTGCTGGAGATGGCCCTGGGTGTCCGTGACAGGTTCCGTTCCGATTACGCCATTGCTACCACCGGCATTGCCGGCCCTTCCGGTAGCACCCCGGATAAACCGGTAGGGACAATCTGGATTGGCATCGCCACCCTTGCCGGAGTATTCGCCAAGCACTACCTTTTTGGCGACAACCGCGAGCGGAATATCCGCCGAACGGCACTGACAGCGCTGAATTTGCTGAGAAAGGAAATTCAAATTTCAACCCACTCCGAATTGCTTTAATTTTTCCAGCAACGCCTCCCTGCTTACAGGTTTGGAAAGGTAATCGTCACAACCTGCATCACGTGCTTTTTTTTCATCTCCGCTCATGGCGTAGGCGGTGATGGCAATGATGGGGAGGTTTGTCCGGAATGTTTTGATTACCCGGGTAGCTTCCATCCCGTCCATCACCGGCATTTTCAAGTCCATCAACACCAACGAGATTTCAGGATGTGCCCGGCATGCATCCACGGCTTCTTTCCCATTATTGGCCGACAGCACAGTTACAGCAGTTTTACTTAAAACAGTTTGAATGAATCGTAAATTTGATGCTTCATCTTCGGCAATGAGAATGACCTGATTTTCCACAAGCCCGGCCTTTTGTTTCCTCTCTGGTTTAGTTATTATTCCGGTATCCGTCTCTTCCCGGGGCAGGGTAAAGAAAAATGTGGAACCTGCGCCCTTTTCCGACTCTACACGCATTTCGCCGCCGAGTAATCGTACGAATCCCTGTGCAATGGACAATCCCAGGCCGCTGCCTTCATACCCCCTGGTATGCAACAGCTCTTCCTGCATAAAACTTTCAAAGATCCGGGTTTGAGCCTCTTTGCTGATACCCGATCCCGTATCTTTTACAAAAAATTCCAAACCCCCCGGTTTTATGGCATATCCAAACGTAATCTCCCCTTTAACGGTAAATTTAAAGGCATTGTCCAGCAAATGCGACAAGGCTTTCCGGAATAGATCTTCATCGGAATAGATGGTGATGGGTTCGGTTTTCCCGGGAATTTCAAGATGGTACTCAAGATCTTTAATAGCGCACAAGGGCTGAAACTGATCACTGAGTTTATGAAGCATCGGGTGCAGGTCAATGGATTTTCGATTCACCTCCATATTTCCGGAAGCGATCAGGGAAATATCCATGTAGTTGTTTATGGTACTCAGCAAGCGATCGCTGCTTGTTTTTATAAGTGAATAATATTCCACCTTCTCATCGTCGGTGATATCGGGTTGTGTGATCAGATTGCTGAAGCCAAGGATCCCATTTAAGGGTGTACGAACTTCGTGGGAGATGTTATACATGAAAGCCGTTTTAAGGCGGTTGCCGGCTTCGGCTTTTTCTAAGGCCCGGAGAAGCTCTTCTTCCGCCCGCTTGCGCTCGGTGATGTCTTCAACAACTTCAACAAATCCCTTTGTCGCGCCATCCGGATCGAAGAGCGGAAAAGCGTGAATCAGTACCGAAAAATGGCTGCCAACTGTTCAGATACCCCAGCCCTCGTACTAATATAAAAACCCAAACAGCCATAGTGGAATTTTATTCTTGAATCCCACTTCGATATCATCCGAAACCAGATAGCCCGGAGATGCGGTTACAATCTGTTTCCGGGTTTTTCCTTTTCCTCCGATCTCAAACGTGTACCGTTCGTCAATCAGAAAATCGCCTTTCATTGCCATTTCAACTTTATGCCCGACGCTGAGTTGATTCACGAAAAAACCTTCCCGAATACTGCCTTTATTGACCTCGCCGGAAGAGAGCGTAAACGAATGATTCGGATGATGTAATAAAATTTTCCCCGGTTTGGTTAATTTCCCATAGAAACTACCGGTGTGATAGAGTGATGTGATGATTCCGGTTTGTTCTAAGAAAACGAGGTACTGCAATAGAGTATTCCGATTCAGTTCAAGGGATGAAGAGAGTTTCGTAATATTTGGCTGGTAGGGTACGTGTTCGGCTATGATTTGTAAGGCCCTTTTTATTTTCTGAATATTCCGGATGTCAAGATTTGATATGGCAGGTATCTCTGTTTCGAGAATATAATTAATAATTGCCTGTAATTTCAACGGATAGGTTGATGTTCCCTGCAGAAAGAACGGATAATAACCCCATGTAAGATAATCCGGAAAGTACTGAAGAGGCTTGATCTCTTTCACAATGGACAACGCAACGGATACATGGTCTTTCAGGATTTTATCCAGATCACAGGAGGGAAACTTTTTCCCGGTTTGAATTTGAAGAAATTCCCTGAAAGACAAACCATGTAAATAATAAATAACAGCGCGACGGCTCAGATCAACGCCTTGGTACATCAGTTTAAGTATAGACGATCCTGAGAAGACCACCCTCAGCTCTGGATACAGGTCATAAATATTCTTGATTTCGGCGGCCCACCCTGGATATTTGTGAATTTCATCGAGGATCAACAACTTCCCTCCCTGCCGGTAAAAAGTTTCCGCCAGTGCAAGCAACGTTGGATAAGGATTAGCCAGATTATCGAGGGAAACGTATAACCTGGTTTGATCGGGATATGGCTCGTCCATCAGACGCTGAAGGAGGCAAGTGGTTTTCCCAACACCCCGTGGACCAAGCAATCCGACAAGTCGTTCATTCCATTCAATGGTATCGATAACCAGGCGTCGAAATGAAAATTCTGTTGAGGCAATCAACTGATTTTGATAGTTATACAATGTTTCCATTCGTTTTGCTTAATATGATAAGCAAAAATACAAATAAAATGTTTATTCTGATGAACAATTATTGAGTTTTTCGGAAATTGAAGTGGCTGCCCACTGCCCACTGAAGCCCGGATTTCTCCGCTTTACCTCCGGCTTACATCCGACTTAGCTCCGCGTGGAGAGGAATTTCGATGTGTTAGAGAGACAAACAAAGAAAAAAGGGGAAGCGCGATAGCACTTCCCCAGGGTGCACGTTCAAATTCCTGATTATTTACAGCCGCTATTTTCAATTTTCGAATGTCCATCATCTTATCATGATCTTTCTTCCCCTTTTCAGAAAGAAGTTCATAATCGATCTGAATATTTTCAGAAATCACTATAAAATAATCCAAATAACAGATCTCGATTACCCATAAAACCAGTAATAATAAAGTGTATGTTATATTAATGTTATACACTATAGGATAAGACATTAATCCTAATGTTCTGATTTTCATCTATATAGCATTAATAGATTCTTCCTGAGTAAATTTTACGAAAATCGGAATCTGTCATTGAGGAAAAATGACTTCATTTTTCTTGGAAATTTAATTTATATTTGAAATTTGTATATAGTTCCGTAACAATATCATATTACCCCATTCAAATACATATGACTATGCATAAGTATTTCATTGTTTCCCTTTGGGCGCTATTAGTCGCTTTCTCTCATGATATATTTTCTCAATCGTTTAGGAATTCACCACCGGTCGTACCGGTGAAGGAACTAAATGAAATCATGTTCGGGAAAGATATCATTCTTAATCCTGAGCCGGAAATAAATCAAAGGGAAGTAGCCATCTGCCAAGCATTCAACGGATGGCTTTATGCAGCTTACTGGTTTAACAATGAGGATCATATTGAGGTGAAGATTATGAAGTCTATTAATAATGGAATGAATTGGGAACGTTTGTACATTGATTTTATTTTTTCATCGACATCTTCTTGGATAATATTTAATGAATTTTCAGCATCTTCAAGATGCTCCTGATAATTATCAAGTTCTGTCTTAGTAGCTTTAATTTTTCGACTAATCTCATCGAAAGATTTTCCGACAGCACTTTCAAATTCACTATTTTCGAATTCTTCCATGGGTTATAAAATTTGGTTCATCACAAAGATGCGTACTTTTAGATATATTTGAAAGAAAAATCTGAATTCCAATGAGTACAAGTTTGCTTAATCACGCTTTTGGGCTTACTGATCAGGAGTACTTGAAGACAGAGTACAAGGAGGGAACGGTAATCTTTCACATAAAGACCAAGGATAGTAAGCTTCGTTGCAGTAGTTGTGGCAGCCGCAACATCATAAAGAAAGGCACAGTGGATCGCCTCTTCAGAACGCTTCCAATTGGGACCAGACCTGTCTATTTGCATGCAAAGGTCAAAACTTCCTGCAACACTATTGAAATTTGGTCGGATTCAACAGCAGAATTCAGCTTAACGCTTTTTCTTATTTAAGTATCTTTTCCCCTATTAAGTAACTTTTTGACAACTCTGTACTTAAAGTTTCAATTTTAACCTATCAAAAGTAGGCAAGATTTTTTACAGATTAACAAATAATTCCAGAAATAAAAGTATGTTTCAAAGATCATTATTTCAACTGGTTAGAAAAAGAATGAATGAGCCACGCAGGTTTATTCAAGTCCTGTCGGGGCCCAGGCAAGTGGGAAAAACGACCTTGGTCAATCAGGTCTTACGAAGTTTGTCTTACCCGGGTCATTATGCTTCTGCCGATGGTTTGATATCCATGGGTACAACCTGGATCAGGGAACAATGGGAGGTAGCAAGGGCAAAACAGAATCAACAGCGCTCATTTGCTGAACCATTCCCTATCGGATAGATTTTCCCTGCAATATTGGCAAGACCATCATAATGAAGTCGATTTTGTGATTCAAAAAAAAGGAACCCTGATTGGATTGTAAGTATCATCCGGCGAATCGCACAAACGATCAGGCATGAAAGCTTTTCAGGATAGATATCGCCCCGACCGGATTTTACTGATCGGGAAATCCGGTATTCCCTGGGAGGAATTCCTTCAGTTCAACCCCGGGGAACTTTTTTAGTGGAAGGTGGCAATTGAATTTGGGGATATTTCGTCGATTCTTTTCGGAATTTTATCGAATTCCCTTGACTTTTCCATTTCAATAGTTTTATATTTGTAAACTTCATTTTTTTTGAAGTATATAAAAAATTGAATATCATGAATTCTCAATCAAAGTTACGGATGTCGGTCGGCCTCTTTTATCCGATTACCATAATCTGCTGTTACATCATTGCGATCGTGGAATGGGGAGTCCGCAGAGAACTTATCCAGGAAGGAATGGATATCAGCCAGGTGCCGTTTTTCACCTATTTTATCTGCGCAGCTTTTTTTGCTTCGATGGGCATTTTCCAATGGTTTAAGTACAAACTCTGGATTTATCCGGTACTTGGGATCCTGGTCGGATTTTTATGCATCCAGGGCCCTTTCATGGTCACATCCGCCTACTTCTTTACAAAGGGAACCTATTTCATCACGCTGTTTGCTACTGCACTGTTTGTGATTTTCAACTGGTCTGCTTTCTACGGCCAGGAACGTTACGAGATCAATGCCCGGAGGCTGTTCAAACTGGCCGGGGAGGGGATCTATGAAACGGCCGACGGATTTACCGACCGGCCATTCGCTCGGGGAGGTAATCAAGCGGTTCATGGAATATTACAAAGAGGGTCTGGAGAGCCGGATCATCACCGAACTGAAAACTGCCAGGTAATCCTGATGAAGAACAGATAATCCAAAATAAAAGGAGGTTGTCATGGAATACAAAGTACACCGGTTAGACATCAATATGTATAAAGATCAATACCTTTTGGAGCGTTTTCTGAACAGTTTAAAAGGGGAAGTGGTATCCATTATTCCGAATGTGGCAAAGACCTCTCTTGCTCAGATCTATGGCATTACCCGAAAGGTTAACTTTCTGCTTATCGTTGAGAAAGTGATATAAGATACCAGCTTAACAAAAATATTCACACATGAAAAGATTTACAGTAATTGCATGTATACTTGTGAATGTGGTTCTTTCACAGGTTACTGCACAAAACCAGAGCACCTATAAACATCCTTCTCTGGATTTCCGGTTTACGGCATCAGAAAACTGGAAAAAGATTGATCATCCGGAAGATAAAATGATCCTGGAAATGGTTGATCCCGATGATGCCATTCATGTCATCTTATGGGTGACTGAAACAGTGAATAGTCCTGAACGATACCTTTTAAAAATGGCTGATATGAAAGGATTTCAAGTAAACGGAAATCCTATAAACATCTCCGCTAACGGCCGGGATGCTTGGATAATCAAGGCAGAAGGAAAGATCAATGGCATTGCATCAACGATTTTCATTCTCTCCATTCCGATGACCGGTGAGAAATATGTCCATCACGAGAATCATATCGCTCAATACATTATGCAGATCTGGTGCCCTTCTGATATCTTCCCTCAAAAAGTGAGGGAGATGGAAACCATTCACAAAAGTGTTGAAATAAACTAATCATCAATAATACCATCAAATTAAATTGTACACAGATGACAACATTACAATTAATTGCCTGCGCCCTTATACTTGCATTCATCCTTCCAAAATGTGCGAGTGGACAACAGGAACAGACCGGAAAAAAAGGAGAGAAAACCTATTATTACGGTGTAGAGATCAACGATGTCCTCTGCGGATATGCCAAAGTGACATCGGTACCTGAGGAAAAAGAGGGGAAAACGATCGACAAACTCGAAGGCATTGTCTCTCTCAAACTATCTGTCCTGGGTGGCGGAATGGATGTAACCATCTCCTATTTATACCTTTCGGATCCAGCTACAGAACAGTTCTTCTCCAATGCCACAACAATACAAACAGGCGATACCAGGATGGAGTTTGCTTCCGGATTGAATGTGCAGACCATGTTCTCAAACCGGAAGATCTTTTTAAGCGATCCATCTGTTGTTAAACGAATTACGACAGTGAATATGGATGATATCCTCTTTGCCCGGGTAAACACCAAGATCTCAAACATTCATGATATTGCATACATGAAGGTAAAGGGTAAAATTGAGTCAGCCGGCGAAGAGGTTACGTCAGAGAGCCTCAACCACCTTGGACAAACATTCACTGGCACAGTCACCGACAACCTGATCGAAGGGGTTTTCGAATTGACTGCCGAGAAATATGATGGAACCAATGCTCCTCCATTTCCTCCCGACTTTACGAATGATGCTGAACTGGAGAAATACCTGAAGCCGGAAAACCTGATTGAATCGGACGAATTGGTACTGATTGGGAAAGCAAAGGAGATCACGGCCGGATCGGAAGATTCGTGGGAGGCCGCCAAACGACTCAGCAAGTGGGTAGCTGAAAACATCGAAGGAGCAGTCCCGGGAGGCACCTCGGCCATCAATACCTACAAAACCCGGCAGGGAGAGTGCGGTTCACACTCCCGCCTGCTGGCTGCCTTTTGCAGGGCCGTCGGAATCCCCTCAAGGCTCTCTGTCGGTTGTATGTACTCTTCACTCTATGGGGGCAGTTTTGGGCAGCATGCCTGGACAGAAGTCTATATGGGTGAAGCCGGCTGGATCCCGGTGGATGCCGCCATTCAGGAGTTTGACTACGTTGACTCCGGGCATATCCGGCTGGGAGAGTCAACCTCGTTTCATCCGAAGGAGATCGAGATACTGGAATACGAGACTAATAAATCCACACAGAAATGATATGCCTTGTGCCCCTGTGCCTTTGTGCCTTTGTGCCCCTGTGCCTGAGATAAATAAGACTAACGAATAGACCCTTACAATGGATTTTTTTCGAAAAGTAAAATCCCGCGAATTCCCGGCCGAAGCTGATAAGGTAGTATTTCTCATTGCCCATACACGCTTCAGGTTGCTCTCGATGGAAACGAATTATTCGGACGAGACCTATATCTCCTTTTCCAACAATGGGAATGTGACTGTCAACATCACACAGGAAGATTATCTGAAATATAAAGATTCCTATGCTTTTGATCAGTTGTGTAATCACCTGGGGAAACTGTTTATCGGTTTTTTTGAAGATTATCAAAAGGGCGAATCCGACAAGATCCTGTACAAATTGAAAAGTATGCATCAATTTTAAATCTGCTACTATGTATTTCATAAGAAAACTGAACCTAAATCCAATAACCGATTAACGCATGGATTTCCAGCAGGCCGCCATACTGGGTTCTTATATCTCGAAAGACTACGCCGAAGATCTTTTCAGGCTGCTGGCTACCTATACAAGTATCTCTGCCTCCGAAGCTGCTTCGCGGCTGGATCTGCACATCAAGACCGTCCAGGATTTCCTGGAAGCCATGAGTGAGCTGAGATTCCTGGAGAAGGAAGAGGTCTATGAAAAGAAGCGCCCTTATTTCCGGTATACACTGAAGACGAAGAAGATATCCATGGATCTTGACCTGACCCCATTGTTCCCGAAAACCACGTCGGATGACCGTACGCAGCTGCGGATCAGGGAGCGCAAGCATGCCGGAGCACGGTTTACTACCTCCCGCAACAAATTGTACATCAGCAATGTGGTGATCTGGATCGGCCAGGGACGCGAACGAACGGAACGACGGATAAATCTGACCATCGCCCAGGGAAAGTTTCTTTTCCACCTCCCCTTCCCCAGTGCTGATTTTCTACCCATCCGGGAGATCATGGAGAAAGCGGAGGTTGATCAATCGAACCTGCCGGAAGTACTGGATATCGTTGATGCCCTGATCGAATTCGGAGTTATTGAACAAGAAAATGACAAATAACAAGAATAGAACACAGATGACACAGATAAACACGGATAATCAAAAACAAGATTTATGAAGACACGCAAAAATTTATGCATTGTATTCCTGTTTGGGATTGTATTTGTGGAAACTGATCCAATCAACATGAAAGTGACCATCGACACCATGCACCTCTACATCAAAACCCCCATGAAGGAGATGGAACCCGGCATGGAAAATGTCATCGGGAAAAGCCTGGAAATGAAACTGTCGGCCCTTGGGAAAGAGTCCGGTTTCGAAGGAGCGAAAGAGATCACCTATGCAATTGGTCCCGAACACTGGTACCATCTCCGGGAAGGGCCACACCCAGGGGGTTGATACTGAAACCGCCGGTGAGTTCACGGGGATCGACACAATCTGGTTCGATTACAAAGCGGGAGTCGTGGTGAAGGTCCGTTCCTCAGGAACCGCCAAAACCAAGACCAAAACCAGCGGCATGCAACAGATGATAGGATAATCCAATTATCCAGTTATCCAGTTATCCAGT
>JADHVS010000054.1 GCA_016783865.1 Bacteroidales bacterium | reverse complement strand
AGCCGGACTGGCGATTGACATCAGTACATTTAATTGCGGAGATATAGGAGCCAACACGGTCACACTGACTGTCACAGATAATAATGGAAATACAGACCAGTGCCAGAGCACGGTCACAGTAATCGATACGATCTCACCTTCGGCCGTCTGCCAGGATATCGATGTTTACCTGGATGCAGCCGGAAACGCTTCGATCGTGGCAGCCGATGTGGATGGTGGAAGCAGCGATGCCTGTGGTATTGGAAGTCTTGCCATCGACATCAGTGCGTTCACCTGTGCCAATGTCGGAGCCAATACGGTCACACTGACAGTAACCGATAACAATGCCAACACGGATCAGTGTACATCCACTGTCACTGTAATCGATACGATCTCACCATCGGCCGTCTGCCAGGATATTGATGTTTACCTGGATGCAGCCGGCAATGCTTCGATTGTTGCAGCCGATGTGGACGGTGGAAGCAGTGACGCCTGTGGTATAGCCGGACTGGCGATTGACATCAGCGCCTTCACCTGTGCCAATGTCGGAGCCAATACGGTCACACTGACTGTCACAGATAATAATGGAAATACAGACCAGTGCCAGAGCACGGTCACAGTAATCGATACGATCTCACCATCGGCCGTCTGCCAGGATATAGATGTTTACCTTGATGCAGCCGGCAATGCTTCGATTGTTGCAGCAGATGTTGACGGTGGAAGCAGTGACGCCTGCGGAATAGCCGGACTGGCGATTGACATCAGTACATTTAATTGCGGAGATATAGGAGCCAACACTGTCACGCTTACAGTCACCGATAACAATGCCAACACGGATCAGTGTACCGCCACGGTCACAGTAATCGATACGATCTCACCATCAGCCGTCTGCCAGGATATTGACGTTTACCTTGATGCAGCCGGCAACGCTTCAATAGTAGCAGCCGATGTGGACGGTGGAAGTACAGACGCCTGTGGCATTGCAAGCCTTGCGATCGACATCAGCGCATTCACCTGTGCCAATGTAGGAGCCAACACCGTCACTTTAACAGTAACAGATAATAATGCCAACACGGATCAGTGTACCGCCACGGTCACAGTAATCGATACGATCTCACCATCAGCCGTCTGCCAGGACATAGATGTTTACCTGGATGCAGCCGGCAATGCTTCGATCGTGGCAGCAGATGTGGATGGTGGAAGCAGCGATGCCTGCGGAATCGGAGGCCTGGCTATCGACATCAACACGTTCACCTGCGGAGATATTGGAGCCAATACGGTCACCCTGACTGTCACCGATAACTATGGCAACTCATCACAGTGCCAGAGCACGGTCACGGTAATCGATACGATCTCACCTGCGGCCGTCTGCCAGGATATCACCGTACCCCTGGATATATCAGGAAACGCAACAATAACAGCTGCAATGGTGGACAATGGCACCTCAGACAACTGTGGCATCGATACCATGTATCTCGACAGGTATGACTTTACCTGCGCCGACATTGGAGCCAATGCTGTCACACTAACCGTTGAAGATGTCAACGGCAACTCAGCTACCTGTAACGCCACAGTGACTATCTCAGAAGTCGAACCACCGGTCGCCAGCTGCCAGGATACAACCATCTACCTGCACGCAGCCGGCACGGTAATCATCGACAGCAGCTACGTGAATAATGGCAGTACGGATAATTGCGGAATTGCAACCATCACACTCGATAGATTTATTTTCGATTGCATCGATGCCGGAGCCAATACCGTGACAATGACGGTTACTGATAACTACGGAAACAGCAGTTCATGCCCGGCAACAGTCACCGTAGTGGATACCGTTTCTCCAATCGCATTATGTACTGATACAACAGTATACCTCGATGCCACCGGCAATTTCACAATTGATAGTTCCTACGTAGATGATGGAAGCAATGATGCCTGTGGTATCCAGTCGATCACACCAGGCCAGTCTGCATTTGACTGCAGCCATACAGGTCCGAATCTGATCACCATCACTGTAACCGATAATAATGGTAATACCAGTCAGTGTAATTCAACCATTACAGTGATTGATACAATCAGTCCATCTGTCACCTGCATGGATACCACCATCTATCTCGACGTCACCGGATCAGCTCTCATCGACAGCAGCTTCATCCTCGACACCGCATTTGACGCCTGCGGGCTGCAGAGCACTGTAATAGGCCAGAGCACATTTGATTGCACAAATGCCGGAATTGTTCCTGTTACAGTCACGGTAACTGATATATATAACAATATCAGCACCTGCATAGCCAATGTAACCGTCCTGGATACGATACCTCCAGCAGTTACCTGCCCGAACGATTCAACGGTCGTAACAGAGCCAGGCAGATGTTCGGCAGAAGTATTGAACATTGCCCCTGGTGTTTCTGATAACTGCAGCGTTAGCAGCATTGCTTACCGGTTGTCAGGAGCCACCACAGGCACGGGTATTGATGATGCAAGTGGTGAATCATTTAACGAGGGACTGACCAGCGTGTCCTATACAATCTATGATCCATCGGGCAACAGTGATTCCTGTACATTCAATATAACGGTCATCGTTACCTCTTCTCCGCCAGATACTGCACTGACTAACAGAAACAACATTTGTCCGGCCGATGGAAACATTATAATGACTTACTCTGGTGGAGCAGTCACCGAAGGCGGTGATGCACAATGGTACAACGATCCACTGTTAGCTAATAATATTGGAAGCGGCAATAACCTTACCCTGGCAACACCTGATTCCACCACTACGTATTACGTAAGGTTTGAAGGACCTTGTGATACAACCCTAGCTAAGTCAGTTACCGTAAGCATTAATACACTCTCTGTTGCTCCTGAAAGCGCTGCCAGCGACAGGAATGATATTTGTCACGCAGATGGAAATATAACGTTGTCTTACACAGGCGGCTCATTAGGAACTGCTGCCACAGCAGAATGGTATTCAGACGCAACCTTTACCACCCATGTTGGAAGCGGAAATAACCTGAGCATCACTGCCCCACTGGCCACAACCAAATATTTTGTACGCTTCGAAGGAACCTGCAATAGCACCATAGCAAAGAGCGTCACGGTTAATATTAAAACGCTGTCCATACCTCCGGAATCAGCCAGTCGGGACAGGGATACAATTTGTCCGGGTGACGGGAACATCACATTGACCTATACTGGAGGTATCCCGGGATCAGAAGCTGTCGCCAGGTGGTACAATTCGGCAACGTTCACTGCACCTCTTGGAGATGGCAACAACCTGGTCGTACCTGCACCTTCTGTATCAACTAACTATTATGTAAGATTTGAGGGGCCATGCGACACCAGCGATGCCGTTTTCACCAGGCTTTATGTAATACGGGCCAACGAATCTCCCGATAATGTATTGATCGACAGGAATAATATCTGTTCTGGTGATGGAGATATAACACTGACCTATTCGGGAGGATTATTATCGGTATTCTCAGATGCACAATGGTATGACGATGCGGCACTCTCAAATATTATTGGAACAGGCAGCCAGATTACTGTCTCTGCACCCGACGCAACTACAACATACTATGTAAGGTTTGAAGGTTCCTGCGATACGTCATCCGCAGTATCAGCTACCTTAAACATTAAAGCAATTTCCCTTGCACCGGATGCAGCCCTTACAAACAGGGATACAGTTTGTCCTGCTGACGGACTCATACTGCTTACCTACACAGGAGGTGTTATTGGCAGCAACGCTGCAGCGGTCTGGTATTCAGATGCTGCCCTCACAAACTCTGTTGGAACCGGAAACAACATTTCTGTAACTGCTCCAGCCGCCGAAACAACTTATTATGTAAGGATCGAAGACGAGTGTGATACAACCGAAACAGCCAGTGTAACAGTCTATTTGTTCACCATACCTCAGCCTGTATTCCATATCCAGACTCCGGCTGTCTGTATTAATTCCGATCCGGTGCTGTATGTGGTAGATGGACTTGCAGGATCAACCTACAGCTGGTCCACTACAGGCGGCAGCATTACACATGAAAATAACGACACAATATATATTGACTGGGGAAGTGATCCTGACGATTATTCTATCACCGTAATTGAAACTACAATTACTGGTTGTGTCTCCGAAGAATCTGTCCTGGATGTAGTGGTGTCCACACCTACCATTGATCTTGGTCCCGATCCGTTTATCTGTGCCAGTGAAACAGCCATTATAGATCCTACCGGTGATTTCATCAGCCATATCTGGCACAATGGAACAGGAACCTCGACCTATATGACCAGGGTTGCGGAGGTGGTAAGCATTCTTGTATTTGATGAATATGGCTGTATGGTATCTGATTCGGTCACAGTTACTGTTGCTCCTGATCCTCTCGTTGACTTTGGTCCCGATACCTTATTGTGCGGATCAATGACATTGGATCTGGATGCCGGCAATCCCGGATCAACATATAACTGGTCAACCGGTGAAACATCAGAGATCATCACAATATATCCTGGTCCGCAAGTGATCTCCGTACTTGTAACCTCTGAATATGGTTGTATTGGTGGAGATACCATCAGGATCCTGGATTGTTCAACGAAAGCATATTTTGCCAGGATTCCCAATGCCTTCACACCTAATGGAGATAACGTGAACGACACCTGGTACTTTGATGAAGCTGCTGCGTTTCCGGATATTGTCATAGAAATATTCGACAGGTGGGGTAAAGTAATATTCAAATCAGAAAAGGGATATCCGGAGCCATGGGATGGCAGAGCGATGAATGGCAGGGAGATGCCAATGGATTCATACTTCTATGTAATTGATCCGGGAGATGGTACAGGAACATTAACAGGAACAGTAACGATAATTAGATAAAAAATTAATATAATTGCAACCTGATTTTCGAGGGTGAAAGATCGCAAATCAGACTGACTGGAAATGAAAGAACATAGTACAATTGTGAGAGGGTTTTTCCTGGTGATTACAGGATTAACCCTGACTTTTAATGGGCTGTCCCAACAGCTCCCATTGTACAGTCAGTATATGATGAACAAATTCCTGATTAATCCCGCAGTAGCTGGGAGTGAAGGATATACTTCTTTTAATATTACCGCCCGGGAACAGTGGATAGGCCTGGCCAATTCGCCAAAAACCCACGCCGTAAGTGCCCAAACCAGGATCCTCAAAAACAGCTTTATTTCAAAGAGTTCCTCTATCAGGAAAAGAAGAAAAGCCAGTTCAAGGAGCGGTAAAGTAGGACTGGGGGGTTATGTGTTCAATGACCGGACAGGACTTGTAAGCAGAACCGGACTGCAATTCACCTATGCGTACCACATTACATTGCGTACAGGACAGCTTTCGTTTGGATTATCTGGAACGGTTTACCAGTTTAAGGTAGACCGGGATGAACTCAGGTTGTATGAGCAAAACGATGATCTCATTAATAATTTTGACAATTCACTGATCATACCTGACGCCGATTTCGGAGTTTATTATTCAGATCCAAAATTTTATGCAGGTTTCTCGGCTGCACAACTGTTTGAATCATCTTTGAAATTCGGTCAGCGCGGATATGAAAACTTTAGGTTAAGGCGACACTACTATTTAATTGGTGGATATAACTGGGACATCAATGATTATTTCTTACTGGAGCCATACGCCATGGTTAAAACATCTGAAAACTGGAATTTCCAGGTCGATATAGGTGCTAAAGCATTTATTTTCCAAAATTATTGGGCAGGCTTATCCTACCGAACCGGGAATGCCATAATCGTAATGGGTGGACTGAGGATCGATAAATTCTATTTTGGATATGCCTTTGATTATAATTTGAGCAGTATAATGCGACACACATATGGTACCCATGAATTTATGCTCGCTATGAAACTGGGTGATAATGCCAGAAGGTATCGCTGGTTGATCCGCTATTGATGTCTCCTCAGCCAATCTCGTCCCCAATCAGACTCATCCCATAATATTATTTCGAAAGATCGAATACATCGATCCTGTCTCGCTGATCTCTAATAAATATTTTGTTTCCCCGAACGACAGGATATTTCGATTTAAAGGTGGTCCATTCCCCGTCAATATAAAATGCATACTTATTTATCCTGCCATTCGTGAGGTCAATAGAAAAAAGGCGTTGCTCATTCAGGATAAAAAATAAATTACCCCCATCAAACGCCAACAACTTAAATCTCTCCATATTATCCAATATATTCTCTGACTCCAAAGCTTTCAAGCATATTTTTTTGATCTTTTTGCCCCTTTCAGAATCGATAACAGTTATTTGCTCCGATCCATTCAGATAAAATATACTATCACCATGCAATAAAGTATGCCCGGAAGCATGAACTGAAATCTCAACCTCAGGTGTTTCCAGATCGATGTCAGAATAAGCCTTCACATCTATTTCATCACATATTATATCCATATCCGGAGAGCAGTACGTTGACAGGTAAACAATATTGCTATGGACCTGGATATTCTGCGGAACTTCAAATTTAAATCTGGACTGTTCCAATCCATTGTCCATATCAAAAATTAAAATATAATATCCCGGATCTTCGGGCGGACCAAATATGGGTATAATGATTTTTTCCCTGAAAATTTGGAAGGGCATATTGGCAGGATAATTTTTGTCAAGAGACCTGTTCCATATAACATTCTGATTATTAAGATTATAACAGATAAGTTTTTTATCAGATCCCATCATGGAAGGATCGATATCTTGTAAGCCTGGAATTTCAGTTGACTCAAACTCAGGTGATGGATCAGTCTCTGCAATATAAACTATGTATTCATCCCGTACGATTGGATGTTGAATACTTTTCCCGGGAAGAATTTCCGGATCTTCCATCATATTCGACTTCTTAAACACATAATTCCCAATAATGATCCTGCCGGCGGATGAGACCGGGGTGTAACTGTAAACATCCGGAATTTCCTTTATCCAGTGCAATTCTTTTTCTGCAGAGAAACAATATACATTACTGTTCCCATCGGTTACCAGCACATTATTGTTTTCGACGGTAAAATCATATATCCAGCTGCGGGTGTCCGAATAGGGTAAAATCTGACCAATGCAATCCGATATGATCAGGTTTACCTGGTTATGATCAAATTTCCCTTTTACTGAATACCGGACTATCTGCTCATCTATTTTGAGGTAGCAATGATCATCAGCCCATTGGTGGTCATCTGTATGCCAGAAACTTACTGAATCATATTGAAATCCGGAAAATTTTTTACCCGACTTGTACATGATCCCCATTTTGTCCCGCTTCTCCAGGATGATCAGTCCAAAATCGACAAACATATCAGTCTCTAGAAAAATATTGGAGACAGGCTCCGGGATTAATTTGTTAAAATTCTTGTCGAATAGGAATATATCGTCATTCTTCCTGGTAACGATATAATATATTGGAAAGCTGGAATAACTCCTGCTCAGGTTGTACTCCAAATCGGCAATACTTAAATAACTTATTGTCCTGTGACCAGATTCGGTCTGATAATTTTTAGTCACATTGTAATCGTAGCTAAGCCCGGGATTAAAATAAATAGCATCCCATTCAGGTTCAAGCACATCTTTCCCTTTGATATTGATAATCCCGAATTTCCCTCTATCCTGATAAAGGATAAGATCATCGAAGTATTCGTATACAGGATTATCCAGGATGATGCTGTCCCATCTGGCCGGACTGATAATACTTCCTTTCCCATCCTTGATTCCCCATAGGTTATTTCGGGTAAACGGTATCCAATACTCCTGGGAATCAATATGTTGTTGACTCAGGATGAGAACCATTAAAACCGTCATTAATGATCTTAATCCCATGGATTTTTATTGTAGTGGAAAGTTAATAAATTTCAATCATCCCCTCATAAGGTTTGCGGGATTTAAACAATTTGGTAAATTAGGTGAAAATCGCTTTTTCTATCCATGAGGAATTGCCTTTTATACCTGTTAATATTTTGGTTCTCATCCCTGGGAGCACAGGAATTTGCACTCAAAGACCTGAGCAGTTCCAGAAATAAGATGGAGTGGATTAAAATAGGATCAGCGGAATCCATTGTGAATTCTTTTATCGTTTATCCTGATAGCCCCACAACTGCGCCTGCCGTTATAATCATTCATGAGGAATTCGGGGTGACTGAATGGATGATGAGCTTTGCCGACCAGGTGGCGCTTCAGAAGTATATTGCCATCGTGCCCGATCTGTTAACAGGAAAATCACCCGGGAAGGGTAATTCGAGTGGATTCAGGAATTTGGGTGAAGCCAGGGATAAGCTTTTAAGCCTGGATCAGCAAGAAATATTTGCATCGATTGACATGGCATTAAGTTATATTGATGAATTGCCTTCATGTAACGGGACCATTTTAATTGCCGGTTTGGGATGGGGTGGTTCACAGGTTTTCAATTATTTATCTCAAAATGACAACCTGGAAGCCGGTTTGGTATTTTATGGGATGGCTCCGGGTAAGAAGAAGATACTTGCACAGATATCTACTCCCATCTATGGATTTTATGGCGATTACGACAACAAGGTAAATCAAACGCTGTGGGGCACAGATAAGAAAATGAAACAGTTAGGCAAACCTTTCTATCCTGTGGTATATGAGTTTGGGGGACATGGATTTATGCGTACCGGAGAGCGGCCCAATGCCAATGAGGGCAATATAAAAGCCCGAACTGCAGCGTGGAATAGATTGCACACACTTTTAGAGGAATATTCCAAAATTATATAGTTATGAAAACCTCCATTCTTGTCTTATTGGCATTTTTTATTTCCCCATTTATTTTTTCTCAGGATGTGTTTAACCTTACCGATGATGATTTGATAAAGCTTTATGAGGGTTTGCGTGTTGCAGATGTATCTGACGGCATGGACCTGGTTGGATTGCATGATCAGGGATTGATGGATCAATCGATTGAGGCACTCTGGAAGGATATAGACCAGTTTACACATCAATTCTGTGGAATTGCACTCACCGTCAGGTACGTCCCGACAAACAAGAAGTTCCCAACCGACCTGACTAAAGAGGAATATGAAAATTGGCGCGACCAATGGTATGGTCAGCTGTCTCCCGAACCTTTTTTGGATTCTATCCAGCCCGGGAAGGTCCTGGTCATTGATAATACCGGAGATGGGGACACCGGATCGGCCGGATCATTTAATTCTCTTATCTGGACCCAAAAAGGTATGGTGGGATTGGTATCCACAGGCGGTGTACGGGATACAGATGAAATAATTAAGCAGGGAATCCCTGTTTATATGAACCTTTCAAATAGGGGCCGTGGCATCAGGCCCGGCCGGAATGAAATTGAGTCGGTCAATCAGCCGGTAGTAGTTGGAGATGTGCTCGTTCATCCCGGTGATATCGTGGTAGCTGATGGAGATGGGGTAATCATCGTCCCGAGAGAATTTGGAGTTCAGGTTGCAAAGGCTGCCTACGAAATCTTAAATGTCGACAAGGCCGGCAGGAAAAGACTGTATGAAGAACTGGGAATTCCCCTGGATTTTACTGTAGAGTGAGATTGAATCCTGCGAGCGCATTCCCCGCTGCTTGCGGCGGGGTTAGCGAGCGCAAAAAAAATAATAATAAAGGATCGAAGATTGGCTTCGCCGAACTCAGGAGCTCGTTTCCTCGCCGCTTGCGGCGAGGAGCTTCAATCCTGCGAGCGCATTCCCCGCTAGTCCTTGCCTAAATATGTTGACCGAAAATTAACTAAAAAACGATCAACGTCATTCAGGCATGGTCTCACCGATCACCGATCACCGATCACCGATATCCATTCACCGGTAATATACCCCTCTTTACCGATTTCTGATATAATATACCTGCAGATAGTTTTATTTTTGAACCGGAATGTTGGATAATTTTTAGTATTAATATAATCCGTTTACCATGAACTGTCATTCGGGTGCCGGATAAAATAATTTTGAAATGATGGAGGAAATGAAAAGCAACAAAAGGGCCATTCTGGGGATCATATTGATTTTAGCGGGGATGTTATTAATAGCCGCCCACCTGGGCTGGATCCCCTGGAGTTTCAGAAGTATAATTTTTTCCTGGCAAACATTGCTCATTGCCCTGGGAGTATTCTTCATTTTGTCAAGGGATAATTTGCCAGCGGGACTGATCCTGATCGGTGTGGGTGGATTTTTCCTGATTTCGAAGATTGTACCTATGTCGTTTGAGTATCGTAGATTAATCTGGCCGGTATTATTGGTTGCATTCGGATTGGTGCTGATAACGCGGCGTACCGGCAGGCAAAAAATACCCGCCGATAGTATGGATTATATTGATGACATGTCCATATTCGGAGGTGGCGACAAAATGATCACTTCCCAGAATTTCAGGGGTGGGAGGTTAACCTGCGTTTTCGGAGGCTCAAAGATTAATCTTCTGAAAGCCGACCTGGCAAAGGGGCAAAATATAATTGACATATTTGCGATGTTCGGAGGTACAAAGCTTGTCATCCCGACCGGGTGGAACGTTAAAATTGAAATTACTTCCCTCTTTGGAGGATTTAATGATAAGCGACCGGTACCACCAGACAATGTAATAGATCCAAGTAAAGAATTAGTAATAAAGGGAATAGTGATTTTTGGAGGTGGCGATATAGTCAGCTATTAAGACCTCATGAAATGTCAAACCCACTCCTTGAGCGAAACCGGAATATTTTAATTTATGCAGGAGCATGGCTTATCATTGCCCTGGTACAAGCTATATTTGCCATATTCCTGTATAAAATTGATCCGGTCATCGGTATCATCGACAGCCTCATATACAACGGTCTGTTTGCCCTGATAGCGATCGCCCTGTGGTTCCCGATCAGATATAACAATCCCGATGGAAAAATAAATTTCCGAACTATCTTCTTTTACCTCATACTTGGAGTAATCATTCTTCTCCTCTGGTTCTTCCTTTCCTATTTTATTCTCAAGCTGCTGTTTCCGGAGGAAGTGGATTATTTCCATTCGTTAAATGAGTCCTTCCCGGTTCGCCTGATTGCAGGTATCTTGTTTTACCTTACAACATTGCTTATTTATCACCTGATCATTTATGGACGTGCATTACAGGAAAAGAGACTGAACGAAACCCGGCTCAATTTACTCGTCAAGGAATCGGAACTAAATGTGCTGAGGTCACAAATGAATCCACATTTCCTGTTTAACAGCCTGAACTCTATCAGCTCCCTTACCATTTCAAATCCGGGAAAGGCCAGGGAAATGATCATAAAACTTTCAGATTTCCTGCGGTATGCGCTTAAATATGGACAAAAGGAAAAGACTTCCTTTGAAGATGAATTAAGAAATATCGAATTGTATCTCGATATTGAGAAGATCAGGTTTGGGGACAAGCTGATCTTTGAGAAAAAAATCGGGGTAAAATGCCTGGAAGCCAAAGTACCCAATATGATCCTTCAGCCACTCGTTGAGAATGCCATTAAACATGGCGTTTATGAGAGTACCGAAACAGTCACAATAAACCTTACCTGTTCGGAGTTAAAAGACGGATTTATGATCAGCCTGAAAAACAATTACGATCCGGACCAGAAGAGTCCCACAGGATCGGGACTGGGCCTTAAGAATGTAAGCAACCGGCTCTTCCTGATATATAATAAGGCTGAACTGCTGAAGGTTAATAAAGGAACCAATACCTTTGAAGTGATAGTACGTATACCTCAAAATTAATATGTTATGATAAATGCCCTCATTGTTGAAGATGAAAAGCTGGCCAGGGACCTGATCAAGGATTATCTGAGTGAGCATACCGATATAAACCTGTTGGGTGAGTTTGCAGATGGATTTTCAGGACTCAAAGCGATAAATGAAATGAAACCCGACCTTGTGTTTCTTGATATCCAGATGCCAAAACTGTCTGGTTTTGAACTACTTGAGGTTCTCGATCATATTCCGGTCATCATTTTTACCACTGCCTTCGACCAATATGCCATTAAGGCTTTTGAATTCAATGCCGTCGACTACCTGTTAAAACCGTATTCCAAAGAGCGATTTGCTGAAGCCGTTACCAAATCGCGGGAGAAAATTAACTCAGGCAACCGTGAAGGAGCCGGTAAAATAGTGGCACATATTGATAACAAGGAAGATGTGATACATCGCGTGGTTGTGAAATCTCGTTCCAGGATTCATGTTATTCCTGTTGATGATATCAGGTATTTAGAAGCCCAGGATGATTATGTGATGATCTATACCAGGGAGCACAAATACCTGAAACAGAAGACAATGAAATTCTTCGAGGCCCACCTGCCACCGGATGATTTCGTAAGGATCCACAGGTCATACATTGCACGGCTGAGCGAAATTGGACAGATGGAACTCTATGAAAAGGATTCCTATGTGGTGATACTGAAGGACTCAACCCGCCTTCCGGTGAGTAAAACGGGATTGCCAAAACTCAAAGAAATGCTTGATTTCTGATTTTCATACCGATGATTTGATTAATATCATTTTTTCCTTCCTGTTACATTACTTATTTTTATTCCTTCCTGGAGTTATTAATCAAATCATGATATTATGAACCTCAACAGACGAGATTTCATCAAGAAAAATGCAGTGGCTGGCATTGGTCTGGCTGTTGCGCCAACATTAATTTCCGGTACTTCCTTCGGTGCAGAGAAAATCAAACTCGGCTTTGTCGGTGTTGGGGGACGTGGTTCCTGGTTGCTTAGGCTGGCCCTGGAACACGGGGATGTCATTGTGCCAGCCGTTTGCGATATCCGGGAAGAGGCGGCTGAAAGAGCCGGCAACATGGTGGTGGAAGCCGGCCAGGATCAACCCAAAACGTATACAGATGGTAATTATGCATTTGAGGGACTCGTTGAACGCGACGACCTCGACGGTGTGGTTATTGCCACTCCCTGGATATGGCATACAAAAATTGCTGTAGCCACCATGAAATCAGACAAATATGCTGCCGTTGAAGTGCCTGCCGCAACCACTCTTGAGGAGTGCTGGGACCTTGTGAAGACATCTGAAGAAACCGGGATGCCCTGCATGATGCTTGAGAATGTATGTTACAGGCGCGATGTGATGGCGATCCTGAATATGGTTCGTCAGGGGATGTTCGGGGAAATGGTACATGGACATTGTGGTTACCAGCACGACCTGAGAGGGGTCAAATTTAATCCGGGAGCAGAATTTGGAAAAGGTGCAAATGGTGAAGCCAGGTGGCGGACCGAGCATTCGATTCACAGGAATGGTGATATTTATCCGACACATGGAGTGGGACCGATCGCCAATTATTTCGATATCAACCGTGGGAACAGGTTTGTTTACCTGACATCCATGGCGACCAAGACGAGGGGGCTGCATGAATATATCGTGGCACAAGGGGGAGAGGATCACCCAAATGCCGATATCCGGTTTAAGCTGGGTGATATTGTGACCACTCTGATCAAATGTGCCAATGAAGAAACGATTATGATCAGTCACGATACCAATCTTCCAAGGCCCTATTCACTTGGATTCAGGGTACAGGGAACAAAGGGATTATGGATGAAAGATGGTGACCAGATATATATTGAAGGAATAAGCGAACCGCATACCTGGGAATCATCCGGGGAATATCTGGAGAAATATGACCACCCCCTCTGGAAAAGGTATGAAGATAAAGCGGCCGGATCGGGTCACGGTGGAATGGATTTCTTCGTGATGCATGCGTTTATAGAATCGGTTAAACGGCAGGTGCCCACACCGCTGGATGTCTATGATGCAGCTGCATGGAGTGTCATTTCTCCGCTGTCTGAGCAGTCTGTTGCAAGTGGCGGCGAACCTCAGTATTTTCCCGACTTTACAGCCGGGATGTGGATGAAAAGGGTGCCAGAATTCGCCATGAATGACGAATTCTAGTGAGTCGTGAGTCGTGAGTCGGGAGTCGAAGAGTGGATATTGAGATTTGAGCATGGGATCTCATTTTTTAAACCTCGCACCTCGTAACTCGAAACTCGTAACCACATTGATAGAATGAATAACTTTTGTTTACAAAATACATGAAACCAACGCTATTAATCCTGGCAGCTGGTATAGGTAGCCGCTACGGCGGAATGAAACAGATCGACCAGGTAGGACCGTCGGGAGAGGCGATCATCGATTATTCCATTTATGATGCCATCCGGGCTGGATTTGGAAGGATAGTTTTTGTGATCCGGAAGAATATTGAGCAGGATTTTATTGATTTTTTCGGTGAGAAGCTGAAAGGCAGGATCCCTTTTGAGTTTGCTTACCAGGAACTGGATATGGTCCCGGAAGGCTTTACGGTTCCGGAAGAAAGGAAAAAACCCTGGGGCACAGCCCATGCAGTATGGGTAGCCAGGGAGGTAATCAATGAACCATTCGTGGTGATCAATGCAGATGATTTTTATGGAAGGGGCAGCTATCAATCTGTCGCGAATTACCTGTCAGACCGGTCAACTGGTCCTGAGAACCACTGCATGGTTGGATTTCAGATAAAACATACGTTGTCCGATTTCGGGACCGTTTCACGTGGTATTTGTGAAGTGGACGACCAGGATTTTCTGAAAGCTGTGGAAGAAAGGACGGAGATAGGAAAGTCAGATAGTGGCATATATTTTAAGGATGAAACCGGGGCAGATCAGCCGATGACCGGTGAAGAAATGGTATCAATGAACATCTGGGGATTCTCACCCGCCATATTTCCGCTGCTGGAGGAACATTTCGTTCAGTTTATACATAAAAACATCGATCAACCAAAAGCTGAAATATTTATTCCCACGGTGATCAATGATATGGTGAAAAGCAACCTTGGCAGTCTGAAGGTGCTTCCTGCCATCGATCAATGGTTCGGTGTAACATATAAGGAGGATAAGCCCATGGCCATTGGGAACATCAGGAAGCAGGTCGACCTGGGTATATATCCCGAAAACCTCTGGAATTAAGGTATATGCATAATTTTGGAACCATTGCGGGTAATTTCAGGCTGAAAGGCACCTTTGAATCATGTGAGCCTTATGGATCAGGACATATCCATGAGACCTACCTGCTGACCACAGCCTGCAGTGACAAATCCTGCCAGGATTATATTCTTCAGTTGTTAAACGTGAATGTGTTCAGGGAGCCGGAGAAGGTCATGCATAATATCCGGCTGGTTACGGAATATCTGAAGCAACAATCGGGTATTACAGACAAATATTTATCGGTTATTTCCACCCTCGATGGATCTTCTTCCTATACTGACCTGGATGGTAATGTCTGGCGCTGCCTTCCGTACTTCCCTTACAGTATTACTTTCGATAAAGTGACTGATCCCGGGATTGCCTTTGAAGGAGCCAGGATGTTCGGGCATTTCATGCGAAGCCTGGAGGATTTTGACCCTGAAAGGTTGTATGATACCATCCCGGGTTTTCATGATATGCAATTGAGATTGGACCAGTTCAGTCAGGCTGTTAAGGCGGACCCGGCGGGACGGGCCTTGAAGGTCCGGGATGAGATACAAAAAGTCAGGGACTGCATGGATATTGCCAATGAATTTATCCAGGCCAGGGAACAATTACCTGTAAGGGTTATGCATCATGACACAAAAATCAATAATGTATTGTTCAACGAGAAAAGCCTGAAAGGATTATGTGTTATTGACCTTGATACGATGATGCCAGGAACGGTGATGTCGGATTATGGTGATATGGTCAGGACCTTTACTAATGCCGCCGATGAGGATGAACCGGATCTCAACAACGTATTTTGCAGAACAGATATCCTGCAGGAGCTAAACAGGGGCTTCCTTACGGAGGCAGGTGGCATGCTCACTCCTGAGGAAAAAGATTGCCTTTTGCTAGGAGGGAAGGGATTGATTTATATGCAGGCTGTAAGATTTCTTACTGATTACATTAATGGGGATATTTACTACAAGACCTCATACGGTAACCATAACCTTGTACGGGCCAGAAACCAGTTTAAACTGCTGGATTCGCTGACAGGGCAGGAGGGAGGCCTTGATTTAAGAATAATGAACACCGAATTTTGATTTGAGAAGTAAAGAACAACTGCAAGGTGCTCCATTTTAACCCCTCAATCCATTTTTGTCATGCATAAAACCCAACACTCAAACACGACTTAAATCCTCAAATCCTCTGTCTCTTGAATCCTTTCTTTCTGCAACCTTCAACAGGTTATTAGTTTATGATTTTGTGGTAATTAACCATAAAATGACCTTAAATTTTCCTATTTTTGATATTTATCTGTCGATCCCAGGTAGCCATGCACAATAAAGAAATTCAGGAATTTATAAGCGAAAACAGCAGCCTGTTATGGTATATACCTGACAGGGAGAAGATAAATATCAGCCTTGATCTGCTCGTTGAAACTATCCTGAATTATGGAGATGAAAAATCTGTACAAAAACTATTTGATCTCGTCGGAATTAATGAGGTTGCTGATATTTTTGATAAACAGATTTCTGGCAGGAGAGTGAATTATTTCCCACAGGTGATTAATTTTTTCAATTTGTATTTTCAGAGGCATGCACAGAGAAATATTGACAACCGGTCAAAATAAATTATTACCTCTAATTTCAGGCTTTTCAAGAGAATATTACCTGGCCGGGGGGACGGCTGTTGCATTGCATATTGGTCACAGGCAATCTATTGACTTTGATCTGTTTACTTTATCTGATCTGAACCTGAAAAGTATTAAAAACAAGCTCGCAGGGGGGAATATTCAGTATAAAGTCCTTCATGAAGCGTATGACCAGTTGCATATTTTAACTCATGACGTGAAAATTACCTTTTTCAATTTTCCTTTCAACATTCCGCATGAGAATGATTTCGAGAAAATCATAACTATGCCGGATTTAATTGACCTGGCGGCAATGAAAGCATTTGCGCTGGGGGGCAGGGCCAAATGGAAGGATTATGTTGATCTGTATTTTCTGCTGAAGGATCATTATACAATCCAGGCAATAGGCAGCAGGGCAAGTGAATTATTTCATGATACATTTAACATTAAGCTATTCAGGCAGCAGCTGGTTTATTTCGAGGATATTGATTATTCTGAGGCTGTATCATACGTCCTGGTAGATCCCGGAGAAAAAGATATCAGGGAATTTTTAACTGAAACAGCTACTGAGGTTTTTTAGATTAATTAAAGGATCACTGTATTTGACGAAATTTGTTCATATCGTAAGCATATGAAACGTCCATGATAATATTTTCTAATTAAACTGTTTCATGTTATTTACTTTTCATATTTTTTAATGTAGGTTAAATTCAAAAAAATGACTGCCCTGTTTCGCCGCAAACCAAAAAGCAAAGTTCAGTTTCTTGATTTCGAAGGCCAGCCCCTGAAAGAAGGTGATATCGTTATGTCGATGCGATACGACATGGGCGAGTCGAGGATTATTCAAACTGAGGAAGGGTTTGCCTATGAATCACTTTCCACCGGACAAACGGTCGGTTACGCTAAAATGATCGATGCTGCCTCCGGATATCAGAAGGTCCGAAAGCTCGAATCCTGACTCAGGATATCAAGCCAGCGAGTTCACAACCTGCAACTTGCAACTTGCAACCTGCAACTGGTAAACTTGCAGACTCTCATAGCCAGGATCAATTAATTTATTCTATTATCATTCTCCCCCGGTAAATCTCATCTCCCTTCATTTCTACGAAGTACATTCCTGCCGGCAGCTCATTCCGTTTGAACTCAATAAGATCGGTGTAAATATTATCCTTTAAATAAACCACCTTACCAGTCAGATCGGTTACAGATAGTCTGAATCTTGCCTGGTCAGGATTGGAGAATTTAATTGTTGTGTTTTCCGTAAACGGATTGGGATTGATCGCCATCCTGCCTGTTCCATCGTCAACTTCATTGATATCCAACTCCAACAGATCATTCACAACGATAGTAAAGGTTTTTTCTGTGGTCAGGGATCCTTCTCCGTTATCCATCGTCCTGATCCTGATATTGTATTCATCCTTGGCTTCATAATCAAACATATATGCGGAGAAAAGGGCATCTCCAACCAGGATGAAGCTGTTGTTGTTATCATCTCCCTCGCCTTCAATCATTAAATAGGTATGTAGGTCTTCCATGTTTGGATCGTTTGTCTGAAATCTTCCGATCAATGTCAGGGCCGGCCTGTTCTCATCAATTTCAATTGTGCTGAGCATTATATCAGTCGGGGATAGATTGGGAGCTGCCTCAAACACGTCATTTACCAGGAGGATGAATGTTTTCTCAAAAGATAATCCTCCCTGGTCTGTTGTTTCTACCCTGATAAACAATGTGTCGTTCGTTTCATAGTCAAATTCAGCACCTGATATCAGGATATTCCCCATGATCATTAACCCATCATTATCATCTCCTCCCAGTCCTTCAACAAGGGTATAAGCATGCACATCGCCCATATCCGGATCAGTAGTGCTAAAAACTCCGATTAAAATACCTGACAGCCTGTTCTCGTCGATAGTATTTGAGCTGAGGGTAATATTTGTTGGGGCCAGGTTTCCTGATTCTTCATTCACATCTGTAATAAATATCATGAATGCTTTTTCTACAGGAAGATCCCCCTTATCGGTTGACTTGATCCTGATATACATGGTATCCTCAGTTTCAAAGTCGAACTGTTCATCTGATAACAACAGGTCGTCGAGGATCATGAAACGGCCATTATCGTCGTCTCCCGGTCCACTCACAAAAGCATAGGTATGATCATCGAAAACATCCGGATCATCTGTCCAGAGTTTACCTACTAAAGATCCTGTAGATTTGTTTTCTGCAATGGATTGTGAACTGATCGTGATATCAACGGGTGGTTCATTCGGAACACTTTCGTCTACATCATTTACAAGAATAATGAATTCCTGTTCGAAAAACAGATCACCCTTGTCTATTGTTTTGATCCTGACATAGCAAGTATCCCGGGTCTCATAATCCAGTTCTTCGGCTGTCACAAGAAGATCGCCCAGTGTGGTGAACCTTTGATTATCATCGTCTCCCGGGCCTGCAGCCAATTTGTAGACATGGTGGTCTGTCGTATCCGGATCGATGGTTTCCATGCGTCCTACAAAACTTCCTATCGATTTATTCTCATCTACATTCGCTTTGCTCAGCAGAATGTCTGTCGGTTCCTGGTTCTCGCCAGTTTCCTGCAGGCGGTTATCCTCAGTATTGGACAAGGCATGGCTGTACGGACCACTATCGGCTTTCTTACCACCGCCTGTCGGAACACATGGAAGGGCTTTCTCAACGCCAATCCGATAGTACCCAACATCTGCAAGCGGGCTTGGGTCGGTCCATGATTGCAGTGAACTGGCAATTCCACCAATCTGGGTATATCCTACACCTGTCGGACTCCTGTATATTATATATGTCAGATAATTAAACCCATAGTATTTATCCCATTCTAATTGGGTTGTATTCAGTTCCGGATTGGTTGAAACCAGCAGGTGGATTGTTTTATGGGGAGCACACAGATCGAGGTCTGTCTCAAATCCCGAAGTATCCACACCTGTAATCTTATACAGATAGGCCTGTACAGTCGGATCGGCCGTAGTATCGACAAATACACTCAGGGCTGATTGTCCAACCGTCCCCAGCAAATCATAGATCCCGGCAGCCGAACTTTCACGGTATACATTGTATGCATCCAGGGGGGCGATTGATTGTTTCTCCCAAACCATCAGGTTATCACCCGAGGCGGGGCTGAAGGTAACCATACATATCCGGGGAACCAGGTAGAGTAAGGAGGATGAGGTTGTATCTGAGCCACAAATATTTTTGATGATGCACCTGTATTCACCTTCGTCGGGATAATCCACACTGGGTATATTTAACTCAGGAGTAACTTTTCCGGGCATGTTTATCTCATTTTTCTGCCATTGGAAGGCCGGACTTGTCCCTTTTGCGTATGTCCGGAGTGCTATAGTTTTACCCTTTTCGGCCCACATGTCCTGTGGTTCCTGCAGGAACTCTGGGAATTCATTCACAAACAGGGTGGCTGTGTTACTCGTAACTGTACCGTATGAGTTCGATATCTTGCATCTATAATTACCCTGGTCTGAGGTGGTAACTTCATCGATGATCAAGTAAGCATTTATTTCTCCAGGAATATCCACAGCATCTTTTTGCCATTGATATAAAGCCGAATCAACAGTTTCCACTGATAGTGAAAAGAACTCACCTTCACATCTGGATCCTCCGGAAGGTTGGTCAATAATCATCGGAAGTCCTCCCTGGTTTTCATAAGCCCCTATATCTATGAATGATGAATTTATTCTTGGTAATCCATTAATATCGGTATCAGGCAAGATCATATCCGGGATATCAGGTGTTCCGGAATTGATACAAGATGAAAACTGATCCAATCTCCAGTCAGCAAGCAAAGCATCTTCAGTATATCCTGCGAAGGCTGTCGGATTTATGAAACCTGGATGAGAATCCAGAATATTGATAAAATCATTTATGCTGCCATTATTAAAATAGGTAGGACTTACAGTTCCCTTAATCACGCAATTATAAAAATCAATTGTAGTATTAACTTCATCAAGTACTTTAACCTGGGAAGTGGATTCCCCCCATACAATTGAATTATATATCCTTACTTTAGCTGATTTGAAACATATTCCCCCCAGGTCATTATTTGCAATAGTATTGTTTATGAGCAGGGCATCTTCAGTTGATTCGAAATAAACTGTTTCCCTGTACTGTGCATACATTTTACTCGTGTTGTTAGCTATTAAATTATTTATTAATACCGGGCTCCCATCTATACAAGCTATTGCTGCACCATATTCTCCATGATAGTTGTTGATAATACGACATCCTGTTATAAGTGGATCAGATTGGAGTGAACACACAGTACCACCATTAGCTTCACCAATATTATTTTTGATTAAACATCCTTCAACAATGGGTGATGACCTTTCAAAGGTCAATCCTGCACCGATGTAAGCTTCGTTATCTGAAATAATGCAATTTCTGATATATAGATTTGAATTTTCACAATATATTCCGGCTCCATAATATCCTGAAAAATTATTGCTCAATTCACAATTTGTTATATATGGACTGGCATACCTGCAGTATATTGCACCTCCACCACCTCCCGTTTTAACGCAGAAAATGATCTTTGAATTTTCAATTAATATCTTTGAAAAATGATCAATATGTAAAGCCCCACTATGGTTATCGCTTTTAACATATTTTATAACACAATGTGAAAATATTGAAGAATCATTATCATTCATTGCTCCGTTTGCCCCATCGGATAATGTACTATTATTAAACTCGATTCCATTCCAGCTTCCATTAAATGATTCATAATCCGAAAATCCTAATGTGTCAATGACCCTGAAATATATTGAATCCATTGCCGTTCCAACAGCCTTTAGAACACCGTGAACGAGAATTCTGTGGTGCCCGTTAAACATTACTTTTGTTCCTGGTGATATGGTCAAGGTAACATCGTCAGGCACATAAATATCACCTGTAACTTCAACAGTATCTGCAATCCAATCCCTGGATGCCCCAATCGTTCCACTAACACTGATTTTTTCAATATGGGCTTCAAAAGCACCGATGTCAATCCTGCCGTTCAATACTCTTTTGTTCCCATTCCTGTCTTTATCCGGAATATTCAGATCTGCCAGGTCAAGGGTGCCTTTATTGTCAAGTTAATGGTTAAAACCCTGCAATTTCATTGCAGGTACTTTCAGTTTCTATAAAGTTTATAGATTTACAATATGGTAGATTATAGACGAACAAGCCATAGTGTAAGTCGGTTAGCGGTTCATATAGTAT
>JADHVS010000053.1 GCA_016783865.1 Bacteroidales bacterium | reverse complement strand
CGAATGGTTCATTACAGTTAGACCTATTTGGTGCAAAAACAGGGGGAGGTCATTTTGAAATTTGAAACAACGATGCCCATTTTATGGGCTATACAGAATGAAAATTAACCAAAATAGAATTTAGTCGGACAATAGTGATTTCAAATAGAAAAGCTCAAGGTTTTTGGATCCGATCTCTTTAATATTGGGGTCAAAAAACAATTGTGTGATATCGTCGGAAAACAGAATAAAATTTACTTCATTTTCAAAATTTAAGCCCTTCGTTTCAATGGTATTACCGCAGATTCTGAGTTGCTGGGTGAGTAATTCTGTCTGAAAGTTTACCTGACGCTGATAAATATTAATATAGAAGATGGTATTTGTGGCGATGAAAACAAATACACTGATCAATATGATGTAGTAAGACTTATTCATATTTTGCGAACTCCCCGATCTCTTATACAAAGAAAAGAGTTATCGGTAAATTTCCATCAAGTAACAGGAAGAAAATTAAAACTTAACAACTATTGTTCAACATCAAAACTTGTCACGATATTTTTGTGATCCTTCCTGCTCATTCAGCAGACTAATATAACTTTTATATCTCAACTGGCTGATTTTCCCATTTTCGAGTGCTTCCAATACGGCACAACCGGGTTCATTAATATGGATGCAATTGTTGAATTTGCATTCTTTTGATATGTCAAAAAACTCTGGAAAATAATGAAACAATGGTTCATCCTCCATGTCAATAAGGCCGAATCCTTTAATACCAGGGGAATCAATGATGAAGCCTCCTGACGACAAGGAATACATTTCAACAAACGTAGTGGTATGTTTACCCTTTTTGTGATAATCTGATATTTCCTTAATTACCGGTTGTAATGTTGGATCAAGTGTATTTATTAGCGTCGATTTACCCACTCCTGAATTTCCTGCGATCAGGGTAACCTTATCCTTTAATATACTGTTTAAGGCCTCAACAGATTTTTTATCGATTGCTGTAATGGCCATGCACCGATATCCTATTTCCTGATACATCCTGCTCCACTCTTCCATGGTATGAAGGTGCTTCTGACTGTACAAATCTGTTTTGTTGAAAAGGATAATAACCGGTATATTATAAGCTTCTGCAGTAACCAGGTACCGGTCAATAAATTCTGCATATGTTTTAGGATATTCAATTGTGGCCATGAGCAACAGCAGGTCGAGATTGGCTGCAATCACCTGGTGCGTTTTGGATAAATTGGATGATTTCCGGATGATGTAATTTTTTCGCTCTTTAACATCAACGATCCTGCCAAACTGATCATTATCATCACAGGCATATTCAACCCGGTCACCCACAACTACAGGATTGGTGCTTTTCAGGCCCTCCAGCCTGTACTTCCCTGTAAGTTTACAGTGGATTTTCAAATTATCCGGTGTAAGGATTGTATACAGGTTACCGGCTGTTTTTATGACCAGGCCGATTTTATTGCTCATATCACAAATGTAATACTATTGAATGAAGGAAAGACCATTAAGAAGAGATCCTATCGCATAAATAGCCTGATAATCCTGATTTTGTTTTTATAGGGTGGGTACCGCAGATTGATGTCAAGGATATTTGATTTCTTCATCACAGGACGCTTATAGCTGAAGGTCTCAAAACTATAACGTCCATGATAACGGCCCATTCCGCTTTGTCCTATCCCGCCAAATGGCAGATAAGGATTGATAAAATGCATTACCGATTCGTTGATACAGACCGTACCTGACTGGGTTTTGTTAATTATGGTTTTTTGTTTTTTCCTGGAATTGGAAAATATGTAAAGTGCAAGGGGCCTTGGTCTGTCCAGCACCTTTTGTATGGCTTCATCCAGTGACTCAAAAGTAAGTATAGGTAAAATGGGGCCGAATACTTCCTCCTGCATAACCGGATCCGAATCCGCAACACCATCCAGAATTGTGGGCTCAATATAGTGCTGTTCCAAATCTGACCGGCCTCCGGTAAATGTCTTTTCGGGAACAATTAACTTTTGAAGCCTTTCTGTATTTTCCCGGTTAATAATCCGGCAAAGATCATTGCTTTGTTGAGAATCATTCCCATACCATTTATCGAGATACCTTTTCATTTCCCGGAGCAACTTTGGTTTCACCGAAGAATTAACCAGAACGTAATCAGTAGCCACACATGATTGGCCTGCATTCAGGAGTTTTCCCCAAAGGATTCTTTTGGCTGCCAGTTTGAGGTTGGCGTCAGCAGTTACAATGGCAGGGTTTTTCCCTCCCAGTTCAAGCGATACCGGCGTAAGATTATTGGAGGCTTCCTTCATTACCTGTCTGGCGACCGTGGAACTTCCTGTAAAAAAGATATAATCGTATTTCTGCTTAAGCAAATACTGATTCACCTCACTGCTACCTTCAATAATGTGTATGTACTCACGGTCGAAATGGTTGTTTATCATTTCAGTCATCACAGCGGTAGTATGAATGGCGTGCTTAGAAGGTTTTGCCACGACACAATTTCCGGCTGCTATTGCACCGATCAATGGATTAAATAAAAGTTGAAACGGATAGTTCCACGGAGAAATGATCAATACCCTTCCAAATGGTTCATATTGAAATTTACTGGTTGCGATAAAATGAACAAGTGGGGTGTAAACTCTTTTAGGTTGTGCCCATTTTTTCAGGTTTCTGATAAGTAAGTTTAATTCCTGTAATACCACGCCTGTCTCGCTTGCATAAGATTCAAACGGTGGTTTCCCGAGATCTTCATGTAAAGCTTCAAATAATTTACCCTCAAACTTAATTATCAGGTTTTTAATTCTATTTAGCGTTTCAATTCGAAAATCCAGTTGAAGAGTTAATCCTTTACGGAAAAATTCTAATTGTTTGATATTTAGCTCTTTAAGTTCTTGTTCGTTCATTTTGTTCTGGATCGGTTATTGTAATTATAATGTATGTTATATTGTTCCGGGTTAATTTTTTGAAGGGATCTGATCCATTGCATACTCTGCCATGGCAAGGATACTGAAGCTTGGATTGACTCCCGGGTTGCCTTGCATGGCGGATCCGTCAACGATATACATGTTGGGATATCCATGAACACGGAAAAGGTCATCGATCACCCCTTCTTTAATGTTATCCGACATGGGACAACCACCAAGGATATGTGCGGTGGTTGGCCGGTTGAAAAGGACTTCTAAAATAATATTCTGGGCCACCCCTTTTGTTTTTTCAGCATAGCTTTCCATCACCTTCTGACCGATATCAATATATGCCGGTACTTTATTCTGGCCGGTATTGATAACTTTTAACCGGCGTCCAAAAAGTCCCCTTTTCCATCGGAATTGCATGTAATTTTCGATATGTTGCATAACCAGGAATATGATCAGGCCGGTAGACCATTTAGTATTAAAAAAGGATTTAAAAAAGGAAAAAGGATGTGTGATTGTTTTCCCCAGAAGTTTCAGAATTCTGACGAAATTAAATCTTGATCCTGATGCAGATAAAGAAAAGAACCACTTCAATGCATTGGATCCGTCAGGATACTTAACAATTTCGATATGAGTGTTGTCGTCAGGATTGAAAACTGAAGTAATAGCAAGTCCGTTGTTCATTTTTTGTTTGATCCCCGAAACAGCGCAAAGGGTTTCTGAATTGGTTAGTACTTTGTCTCCCAGGCAGTCCGAAATCTGATCAAGTGTTTTGTATTGGTATTTGTTCTGTAAAAGCAACTTAAGAGTTCCTAAAGTTCCACCAGCCAGTATGATACCTTTTGATTTGAAAACAGCTCTTTTTTGTGGGCTTTTACGTGTTAGAGGTTTCGTATATACATGGTATTGATTATGGTGGTAGTCAACCTTATAAGCTTCTGTTTCTGCAAGTAATTCAACACCCTTTTTTTGCGCAAAGAAGAGGTAATTCTTATCCAGTGAATTTTTTGCATTTTCCCTGCAACCAACCATACAACCACCGCACTCGATGCATCCTTTTCTTTTAGGTCCGGCACCATTAAAATAAGGATCAGTTTCCTTTTCAGTATCTCCAAGATAAACACCTACATTAACCATATTGAAAGACTCTTCCCTTCCAAAATCAATGGCAATTTCCTGAAGTATTTTATCTTCCACGTTGAGGTTGTTGTATTTCGTCCTGCCCATCATGGTATCTGCTTTCTGGTAGTAGGGAGAAAGGATCTGTTTCCAGTCCCGGAACCGTTTCCATGAATTATGTTCGAAGAAACTGTCAGGGGGGTAAAACAGGGTATTGGCGTAAACAAGGCTACCGCCTCCTACACCTACCCCGGAGAGAATACTTGCCTGGCGGTAAAATGTAAGTTTCTGAAAGCCGTAACAAAATAAACCTGGAAGCCAGAGGTATTTATTCAGGTTCCAGTTGGTTCGTGGGAAATCTTCGGTGTTATATCTTTTGCCTTTTTCAAGAACCAGTACAGTGTAGCCTTTTTCAGCCAGTCGCATGGCGGCCACGCTGCCACCAAATCCAGAACCTATGATGATATAGTCGAAAGATTGTTTGTCCAAAATTCCGGTTGTATCGGAAATAAGTAACTAAAATAGTGTTTTTTTAGGAATGGGGAAGGGGAGATGAATGAACTGGGCCACACCAGGAGACAAAACCTGATATAAACAAGAAAGAGGCTTTCTCAAAAGTGCCTGACATCAGCAGAACAGTCATCCTGAATTTATTTCAGGATCTAATTATCAGCTAGTTACAGATCCTGATCCGCCTGCCCCGATTGATCGGGGAGTACTCGGGACAGGATGACCTAATAATGTCTTTTAAGACAGCCTCTGAATTAAATAAAAAGTTAACTCAGGCTAAAACCATCCGAATTTAAATCCGAGAAATACTCCGGGGCCGGACATTGCCTGTGAGGACAATCCTGATGCATCAACACCTGCAACCAAGCGGTAATTGGCTCCGATACTTAGCCGGAAAAACTGGGTAAAATTCATTTCCAGTTCTATGGTGGGATTCAATACAAATACATTGTCATTATAATAGATATCGTAGCCATCTGCATCTTTAAGAGAAATTCCTCCCCATCCAATCTGTGTAGAAATAGATGGATGAATTGGTTTTTTGCCAAGAAATGAATAACCGGCCCAGAATCCGCCATGTCCGAACTCAATCTCAAAACCGGCATCATCAACAATATAGTTGGTTAAGCCTTCCCCGTAACCACCGAAGAAAAATCCATTCATAATGATTCCTCCGCCACCACCCATCATATGGCCAAACTCACCATTAATGATAGTGAAATTCATGAAAGGACCCCCAAAACCAGTGATCTTTGTCCCCTGTCCGAACAGAGTCTGGATCTCTTCATCATCCTGTGCTGCCAGATTCAGGCACATAATAAAGCCAATTGTGATAAATAGTAACTTTTTCATAATAGAAATTGTTAAAGGGTTTTGTTTCTACCATCAAAGACAGGGCAATATGGGGAGGGTTGCAAGCACCTTGCAGATTATTCAGATTTTCATACCAATAAATACCATATCATCAATTTGTTCAATTGATCCTTGCCAGTCGTCGATTGTTTTTTCAAGTATCTTTTGTTGTTCGGCCATGGAATGATCTGCTATTTGAACCAGTAGATTTTTTAAGGGTTTGTACATGAATCCTGCGAGCGCATTGGCTTCGCCGAACTCAGAAACTCGTTTCCCCGTAGCTTGCTGCGGGGTTAGCGAGCGCAATTTAAAATTTATATAAAGGATCGATGATTCCTCGCAGCTTGCTGCGAGGAGAGTCAATTTTTTACCCTTTGGCCCTCCAAACTGATCGGCGTAGCCATCGGATAAAAGATAAACATTATCTCCTTTTTCAAGTTGAATATAGTGGTTTGAGAAGGAAGCCATATGTTCATGAATCGCTACCGGCATTTTGTCGGCCTTTGTTTCAATCAATTCTCCATTTCTAACCAGGTACAGTGGATTATTTGCTCCTGAATATTGCAGTATTTTTTCTTCCGGATCGATGATACAGAGGGTCATGTCCATACCATCTTTTGACCCACCTTCTTTTCCGGTCTGGCCAAGTGCTTGAATGATCTTATCCCTGAGATAGTTTAATATTTCGTTGGCATTGAGGTCTTTAAGCATATTGACGATCTCATTCAGGTAAGCAATACCCAGCATACTCATAAATACGCCGGGGACGCCGTGACCGGTACAATCGGCTGCCGTAACAATCATTTCTACATTTAAATACCGGGCAAATTCCAGGGCCAGCTTGTAATTTATCCCTTCCAGGCCGGTTTCAGTAAAAGCAATAATAATCTTTCCGCTTCTTTTGATTTCATCAATATCCCTGGCCATTATGGAAAAGGAAACAGCCATAATGAAAACACAAAGGAGTATGTGCTTTATCCTTCCTGTCATAAAAGGAACTTTACTATAAAAAAAAGAAGTACTTATGTAAAATTAAGGATTTATTCTTCAATGGGGAACCAGCTATTTACTTTCAAGATATTTTTTCATTGTTCCGAAATAGTACTTGTTCCATCCTTCTGCAATATTTGAAAAAGCATCATTGGGGATATTGGTATGATGCAATTCAATCTGGGTTTTTTCATTCAGCTTTGTTAATTCAATGGTAACGATAGATGGTTCCTTATTGTCCTCAAAGTACCACTCCTGTACAAGTTTTTTATCCGGTAAAATTTCAAGGTTCATTCCCATTATATCTCCATCCCAAAGTGTAAACTCAGTGGCTGACTCAGGTTGGAATGTGGCAGGGTACCCTGTCCATAATTCAAGTGTAAGAGGATTGGTCATGGCATTAAATACGTCCTCCGGGGATGATTTGATCAGGTAGGTTCGTTGCAGGTTTTTCATGGTAGCAGTTGGTTTTTACAAAGATATGGTATGGGACCATTTGACCCTCATGATTGATTAGGTTTTTACTGCAGGATTATCAGCCTTAAAAGACATAAAAAAGAGTACAACAGCCGCCACTAGCGATAGAATAGCGATTGGATTATAGTTGCCCGTTGATTCATATGATAAACTGAATAAATAAGGCCCCAGTGCACTGCCAATTACGATCCAGCTAAGAGAAAAACCTGAAATTGCCCCGAGGTTTTTAAGCCCGAAAAACCTCGGCCAGGTTACTGCTACTATCAAAACATACATCCCCCCGGAAATACCATTTCCTGTGATCACCATCCAGTAAGGAAACTGACCTGCCTTAAGAAAAAACAAGCCGGTGGTGGTTATGATCATTGCCAGCATATATACCAATAAAAGGTATTTCAGTTTAATAAAATCGCTCAGCCATCCACCCAGGAATTGGAAAATAATGGCAATAACTGAAGCAGGGAGAAAGATGTTTATAGCCTCCCGGGAAGAGAATCCCGCGGATCCGAAAACCGATACCACATGGAAAATTAGTCCACTGATATATAGCGCATTAAGAGCCAATGCCATGGTAAATATCCAGAAGACCCGGGTTTTTTTTGCTTCCAGTAGGGTATAATCAACGGGTGGCAGACTGGGAGGGTTGTCGAGGATTGGCTTTTTTCTTAATTTACCATCTGGCTGGCACTTGCAATCATACGGATTATCACGGTAGAAAAGTAATACAAAAGTTACAAAACCGAGCCCGAGAATGACAGCCAGAAGAAGCCAGGCTCCTTTCCATTCACGTTGTTCTATCATTTCGTTTAAAAATTTTGGGGCATATGAAAAACCGAATGAGACAAAGATGCCCATAATACCATTGGCAAATCCCCGTCTTTTATCAAACCACTTCATCACCATGTTTCGCGAAACCATAGTCAATAATCCCTGCCCGAAGAAACGGATGCCCCAAAATCCGAAGATCAGCAGAAGGAAAGTAGAAAGTTCTATCGACATAGAGGATATGTGGTAGGATAGAAAAGCAGCCAATCGATCAATCCGTGTAAGAAAGAGCAACATGATCCCCAGGATTCCACCAGCAATGAATCCCATGATCCTGGCACCATACCGGTCGTAATACCTCCCTGCCCGGGTAATCAGCAACCCGCTGCCTATAGTTCCGAATAAATAGGCCAGGCTCAGGTGGTTCCTTGATATCTCAAGATCTCTTAACAGGTTTTCAGTAAAGGCCGACACACCCATCGTTTGTCCCGGAATACTCATGAGTACTCCAATGGTCCCTGCAGCCAGTATCATCCAACCATAGAAAACAGGAAACCGGGAAGGAGGGAAGGGTATGTTGCAGAATTTTTTCATTAATCGCAAATATAGGAAGAATAACGTGAGTCGTGGGATAGGGAATGGAGAGCGGGGAACGCAAGTAAGGAACGCAAGAAAGGAGATTGATCGATACCTACGCAACCTTATGAATTATGAATGCATCCTTAAATTACAAAGTCATTGACATCAAGCCCTATAATTTGTAATTTTACTCTTTAATTCAACCAGCAATGAAAACTAAAAATATATTACTCATTTTACTCATATTGCCTGCCTGCTTGCTGACTTATGGCCAATCCGGTTTTAGTTCTGATGACTATGTGCAATTCCTGAAGCAGAGTAAGGACATGAGCTATCAGGACATTCAAAGCGAACATACTCCGGCACAATCATATTATTCAGGCAGGTCGGTGGAAGCCAATCCCTATTCATGGTTATACTTCGATACCATCGTTGAAAAACTGGAGCTTACAAAGGATGAAATGGATCTTATAAAGCAGAATCATTTCATGGTATCAGAACGGCTGGAATACTATTCGATTGAACAGGTTTTACAGGAGATGTTCAGGCAGGACCTACCACTGCTCTTTACCACTGATCTCGTATTGCAGGCTTTGCATATGTCGTACGACCAGATCCTTATGGATGTGGAAGTATGGATCATGGAGCCCAATCTGATAAAAGCCATTGATAAAATGTACACCGACTTCCCTGACCTGTCAGGGAAGTATGATGATCAACCCGATCTCCTGACCAGCCTTCAGGATGTCGACCTGTACGTTACCATGGTTCATTCGCTTATTCATGGTTCATTGTCATCCCCTCACCTCATCGATGAAGCTACCTTCAAGGAATACTGGGATGCTGTTCAGGCAGAGCAGCAGGTAAATATGAGTTTGTTTTCTTCTCCCGACAGGATCCGCCGCCTCGACTTCAGCCAGTTTACTCCGAGAGGTCATTATACCCTGGAATATGTGTACTGGCCGGAAGCCGGCAAAACACTGGAAAACTATTTCAAGGCTATGATGTGGCTTGGGAGGATCGATTTTTTTATGACACCACCGCCGGAGAATCCCTGGGAATTGCCATGGACAAAAGAAGAAATCAGGAGGATGAACATCAGCGCCTTCATGCTGCAGGAGTTATTGCACACCCACAGTATCATGGACTTATTGAATGAGAACGATAAGATCATAACTTTTTTTGTCGGGGAAAGCGATAACCTGACACCCGGGGAATATGAAGATATTATTGCCGGGTCATCTGTACTGGCTGCAGATGAGTTATTGAATGATGCCGTATACGATCCCTATTACGAAAACATTGAAGCCTCACAGGATGCAGGTCAGAGAATTCTTAGCAGCTTTTTCCTGATGGATCCGTACAGCGAAGAGCCGGGTAAATTACCGGCATCTTTCAGGGTAATGGGTCAGAAGTTCATCATCGATTCATATGTTTTCTCAAATGTGGTATTCGACCGGATCATGTATGAAGGAGTGAAAATATGGCGCCCTATGCCCGACCCGCTTGATGCCATGTTTGTGCTGGGTAACGATGATGCACTCCCGTTACTGGAAGATGAACTGGAAGAATATAAATATGCTTCACAGCTTGAAGCACTCAGATACCTGGTCGATGCATATGATGATGATTTCTGGGGAGAATCTTTGTATAATACATGGCTGAATGGCATCAGGGAATTAAATCCTCCCTATGTGAACGATAATCTGCCCTATTTCATGAAAACCACAGCCTGGCACCAGGAAAAACTGAATACACAGCTTGCATCATGGGCTCAGTTAAGGCACGATAACCTGCTGTATGCCAAGCAATCATATACGGGTGGAGTAGGATGTTCATACCCACATGTCATGGTAGAACCCTATCCGGAGTTTTATGGCGCCATAGGAACATTCGCTGCTATGGCGTATGACTATTTTAAGGATTATGAAGAGGACAGTTATATATTCTTTATGATTAAAAATTATTTTCATTCCCTCGAAACTATCATGGGTAAGCTGGAAGAGATTGCGACGTATGAAGTGCAGAAGATCCCCCTTACGAACGACCAGATGACCTGGTTGCAGGAAATGCTGACCGGTGGGATGGCAAGCGGCCCCCCCATTGAGGGCTGGTTAGCCAACCTCTTTTATGATGTTGAAAAAACAAGGGAAGGGGATTTTGTCGTGGCCGATGTGCATACCCAACCGACCGACCAGTTTGGCTCTGTAGTTGGCAAAGTGTTTCATGTTGGTGTTGGAAAATTAAACCTGGGCGTTTTTCTGGGTAATTCTCCCTTTGATCAATATAAACCAGTGGCTTTTGTGGGACCGGTTATGTCGTATTATGAGAAGATCACCGAAAACTGGAACCGCCTTACCGATGAGCTCTGGAAGCAGGATGTCTGGGATGACAACCTGCCCGAACGGCCCGACTGGACCAACATATACCTGGCCGACAAGCAGGGTAACAGCAAGGTTGAAGGACGGGAACTTCCCGGTCAGTTGTTTATGGGAACAGGTGTCGAGACAATTAAGCCCGGACAACTTGTTTCATCCATTGACATCTACCCAAATCCGGTTAATGAAAACGCATTGATTCATTTTATTTTAATGCGGGAAGCATCGGTTGTTATGAATATATATGATGCTACCGGGCGGAAGGTATATGAAGTATTGAATAAACCCATGATGGCAGGCGAACACTGGATTGAATGGTCTCCCGGTGATATGAAAGAAGGCATCTATTTTGGCGTGCTACAGGCCGGCCAGTCAAGAAGCGTGGTCAAAATAGTTGTTCAGTAGATGTCATTAACCGTTATTCCTGAACAAATAACACCTCTTCACTTGGTTTAAAACCGATCCGGTGAGCCATTACAACAAGAGTGTCAGATGGATTTAACTCAAGGGGATCCTGGAAAATATACCAGGGTCCTTTTATTTCCTGCTGATCGGCGCGCACCTGGTAACCAATGGTGGCCCCAACTGTAGAACAGACAATGCTTATTTCATTCCCATCCTGATGAATTTCAGGCGAGGAGGTAACAGGCTGAATGCCATTGGGCCACATCGACCAGACCAGTTCTTTTTCAGGTATTGCCGGATGATCCCCGAAGTCCTCAACCCATTCTTCATGCAGTGCCCTGAATTTTACCAGCACATCGGCGTAAGCTTCATCTGAGCTCAGATCATTTAATTCGAAAGGATCTTTCGTGATATCATAAAGTTCTTCTTCTGGCTTTGTTTTTGCAAACCAGTGCAACTGATCACCGGTTAATTTTCCCTGCTTCTCGTATTCCAGGAGCGTTTGCATCAGGGCCATGTTCATTCTGTATCTGACCGGCAGCATCCTGGGTTTATCCGGGAAATAATTACGGATGTATTTATATTGTTTGTCCCTGACTGCGCGGCGGCAATCATACTGGTAATCCATGCGGTCGCGGGCAGCATAAATATAATCCCTGGGAGTTGCTTTCTGATCTCCCCAGAACGCCTGGCCATGCATATAATCAGGGATTTCTACTCCTGCAAGGGAAAGAATTGTTGCGGGAATATCAATAAAGCTGATCAGGTCATCAATCACTTTTCCTGCATGCTCATTGCCGGGGAACCGGATGATCATGGGAACTTTTAATCCTGTATCATAGATCTCCCGTTTACCTCTTGGCAGCGGACCGCCATTGTCGCTGTAGAAAATGACGATGGTCTTATCATATAATCCGGCTTTTTTCAGCTGTTCGATGAATTCACCTACCTCACGGTCCATGATCGTAATGTTGCTGTACACCCTGGCCACATCCCGCCTGATGACGGGATGGTCGGGGTAGTAAGGGGGGAGGTTAACCTTTTCCGGGGGTATCACCACCGGGTCATTGGCCCTGTCCCACACCTGGGATTCATGGGTGGTACCGATGTTGAAAATGGCGAAGAAAGGCTTGCCTTCCGGACGGTTTCTCCAGTGGGCGATGCTGCTGCTTTCATCCCAGGCTGTTTTTGGAGCCCTGAACTGGTAATCCTCCTTATTGTTGTTAGTGCAGTAATAACCTGCCATTCTCAGGAACTCAGTGTAACATTTAACTTCCGGTAGGGGAAGGGCTTCGTAAGGGGGTATCCCGTCAGGAAGATTCTTCTGACCGGTGCGCATATTATTGGCCCCGATCGTAGAAGGATACATGCCTGTGATAAGGGCAGCCCTGCTGGGCGCACAGACACCGGATACGCTGAAAAAATTGGTAAAAAGCACACCGTCTTTTGCCAGCTGGTCAAGCACTGGGGTACGAGCCACCGGATCCCAGTAACAACCCAACCAGGGACTGATGTCTTCAGTAACAATACATATAATATTCGGACTGGTCTCGGTTCTATTCTGATTATCTGTCTGACAGGAAAGTAACGAGGTTAATAGTATTATTCCAGGTAAAATGCTCTTTAAAAAAGACTTTTTCATATTGGTTTTATAAATTTTGATATTTTGTTTATTCACATTCTCACCTCCCACACATTCGATTCACGATTCACGATTCACGATTCACGGCTCATTCCTAAGGCATCTTACTGAGAATCCATTCTTCTTCAGGAAATGATCCCCCTGGTAAAGGATGGTGTATCTATCCAGGTACCAGTGATTGTCCAGTTGAGCAAACCAGGCATAGTCATCCCCGGCCTCAGTAGAAGTCCAGTAAACCGCCCAGTGACCCTGGCGAGCGAAATATTTTTCATGTCCGACACCTGAAGGGATAGCGCTGAAGCCGCTGGAGTTGTCCCCATCCCAGGCGGGATCGCGATCTGAACCAGCCTTCAGCTGGGTGCCAGATCCCACTATTCCAAGGTATTCGTTTAATTTGGTCCACTCCTGGTTGGATGGAACGCGCCAGCCATCAGGACAAACACCCCGCATCGCTTCATCCCATGTATATAAACCACCATATATTTTACAAAGCCCCGGATCATTGTTGTAGCAGGTCTTTTCGATGACATCGTTGTTGGTCTGATTAAAGTCGGGAACCATAGTACCAACATTCAGATTTTCTGCCATCCAGCACTGGTTACCGATAAGTACTGATTTATAGGATTGGTTATCTCTTGTGTCGGTCATTTGATCACCACAAGGTTCAGTTGATCCCTGTGCTTTCAATGCTATGGCAACCAACAACATGGCTATGCCTGAAAGAAATTTCTTTAGCATGGTAATTAAATAAATATCTCTCCAATCATATACGTCATTGCTTTTCCTGAAATTTCCACACGATCACCGAGGCAGGTGCATTTCAGATCACCTCCTCTTTTAGAGAGCTGCCGGGCTGTCATCGTTTCTTTGTCAAGCTTTTCAGCCCAGAATGGCGTCAGTTTGGTGTGAGCAGACCCTGTAACCGGATCTTCATTGATTCCAACAGCCGGAGCGAAAAACCTGGAAACAAAATCACAATCCTTCCCGGCTGCCGTGACAATAATACCCCTGGTTGACAGTTTGCTCAACAGGTTAAAATCAGGTTCAAGCTGTGAGACCTCAGCTTCAGAATTGAGTAAAACCAACAGGTCATCCGATTCATAAACAGCTACCGGATTAATGCCTATTGCCTCAACCAATATGGGAGTTGCCTCGGAAACATCAAGCCGTGTGGAAGGGAAATTAAGGGTGATAAATTCATTATCCTTCCTGACGGTTAACAGGCCACTCTTTGAATCAAAGTGAATGATTCGTTTTTCATAATTCAAATGATTAAAGAGAACATGTGCTGTTGCCAGGGTAGCATGTCCACACAAATCAACTTCTACGGCAGGCGTGAACCAGCGAATTTGAAATGAATCGTTAACCGGGACAAAAAAAGCCGTTTCAGAAAGGTTGTTTTCCGATGCAATATTCTGCATTTCAGCATCTTCAAGCCAGTTATTTAAAGGACAAATGGCAGCAGGATTGCCATGGAACAGTTGGTTTGTAAAGGCATCTACCTGGAATATTTGTAACCTCATGTTATAAAATTTTAACAGCAAAGGTCGTAAAATCAATCATTTTTAGAACCCTGAATTGAAAAATTTCTGTCATAATTATTAAGCCTGTTAATTTTTTGATACAATTTATTGACTCTCCTACCAGCAAGCTGCGAGGAATCATCGATCCTTTATATAAATTTTAAATTGCGCTCGCTAACCCCGCAGCAAGCTACGGGGAGTGCGCTCGCAGGATTCAAAACCTAAATTACCAGTTCTGGTAAGAAATTATAATAAGAATCATTATTTTAGTAGGTCATTAGTTGCTTTGCAGTCACTTATCAGTTTAAAACTAAATTCAACCAAAATGAATACAACCAGAAGAAAATTCATTAAGAATTCAACCCTTGCCGCATCTGGAATTGGACTGGCATCTGCTCTGCCTGGGTCACTTTATGCAATGAACAGAGGTTCAGCCAATGATAAAATTGTTATTGGACTGATCGGATGCAATGGTATGGGTTTTGCAGATTTGAAGGCCTTCCTACGACAGCCTAATGTTGAATGCGCTATGCTGTGTGATGTTGACCGGAATGTTCTTGAAGAAAGAGCAGAACAGACCAGTGAGATACAGGGCAAAAAACCAAAATTGGTTGAAGATTTCCGGGAGGTTATCGACAACAAAGACATCGATGCTGTTATAATTGGTACACCTGACCACTGGCATTGTCTCCCTATGGTTTATGCCTGTGAAGCTGGAAAAGACGTATATGTTGAAAAACCCCTGGCCAATACCATCCAGGAATGTAACATCATGCTGAAGGCTGCCAGAAAGTATGATCGGGTAGTCCAGGTAGGACAATGGCAGCGGAGTGATCCCCACTGGAAAACAGTTGTTGATTATGTCCATTCGGGAAAACTTGGCCGGATAAGAACCGTTAAGGTTTGGGCATACATTGGATGGAAAGACAGGTTACCCTATTATGCTGATGAACCTGTACCTGAGGGAGTGAATTATGATTTCTGGCTCGGACCTGCACCCAAGCGGCCATTTAACAGGCACCGGTTTCACTTCACATTCCGCTGGTTCTGGGATTATGCTGGAGGATTAATGACCGACTGGGGCGTACACCTGCTTGATTATGCCCTGTTTGGAATGAATAAATATGCTCCCGATTCGGTCATCGCTTCCGGAGGTAAGTTTGCATTTCCTGAAGACCAGATGGAAACACCCGATACCCTGCAGGCGATCTATGATTTTGGTGAATTTGGCTTATTGTGGGATCATACTATTGGAATATATGGCGGCCCCTTCCAGAAAGAGCATGGGGTATCATACATTGGAGAGCATGGTACCTTACAGGTTGACCGGGATGGATGGCAGGTATTGCCTGACTGGGACAGCAAGGGAAATCTCGAAATGGACCCCATCCCATATACAAAAAGAACAGGAGATGCCAGTGGACTGGATATGCACGTTGAAAACTTCCTTAAGTGTATGAAGACCAGGGAAAAACCAAATGCCGATGTGGAGATCGGAGCCCACATTGCCAAAATTGCACACCTTGGCAATATCGCTTATAAGACCGGGAGAAAGGTATACTGGGATGTCGACAAGAATGAGTTCAAAGGTGACGAAAAAGCCAATGAATACATCTATGCTCATTACCGGTCGCCTTGGGAATTACCTAAGATTTAGAAGAACAAACCCTCGAGCCGGTGTATATGGCTCACCGGGTTATCAGTTCATAATTATCCACTTCCTGTTCCCACGCGATGAGAATTTCCAGCAACTGGTTCAGTTTTTCAGGATACTGGTCAAGTAAATTTTCCTGCTCTGTGAGATCATCTTTGAGGTTGAAAACCATGGTGTCGTTATCCTGGACCAATAGCTTCCAGGAATTAAAAGTGACAGATTTTTTATCTCCGTACCTCCAGAAGAGAGGCCGTTCCGGACCTGGTTCACCAAAAAGAACTCCTGGTGAAACATCTACACCATCAAGATCAAGACCTTCAGGGATGGGTATTTCCGCAACCGATAAAAAAGTGGGCATAATATCCATACTAACAACCGGATCATGATATTTGGAAGAAGGGATGATCACTCCGGGAAACCAGGCTATTGCAGGGACGCGGGTTCCTCCTTCGAACAACTGGCCCTTGAATCCCCTGAGTGCTCCATTTGATCCCACCATGTTTGCCCCGTTATCAGAACAAAAGAATACCATAGTATTTTTACTGAGCCCGAGATCATTTACAGTTTTCATTACTTTTCCTATTCCTTCATCCATAATCCCGATCATTTCCCGGTAGGCATTTTCCCTGTCCTCACGACTTCCCAGGTGGGGTGCTTTTTTACCCTGGAACCTGTCGGCCTTATCATTCCTGCCCTGGTAAGGGTAATGAGGAGCTTCATGAGCAATATACAGAAGGAATGGTTTGTCATGATTGTTTTTTAAAAATTCAATAGAGTGAGTAGTGATCATATCAGTTGAATAACCTGGCTCATCCGATGTATCCTTGCCGATCCACCAATCAGAATATCCTGTCTGGTCCACATGTGAAATATAATCGATGTTTCCGCTTACATATCCCGTAAAATAGTCAAAGCCCTGATTGAGTGGATTATACAAGGTATCATAACCAAGGTGCCATTTCCCGACAATACCCGTTTTGTAGCCGTATTCTTTAAATACCTCGGCCATAGTAACCTCCGGCAAAGGCAGCCCGGCATGCCTGTACTTCACGGCAGTAACGACTCCTTCTATTCCGGATTTTTGCTGATATCGTCCGGTGAGAAGGGCAGCGCGTGTGGGGCTGCAGACGGCTCCGTTGGAATGGTAATTGGTAAAAAGCATTCCTTCTTTAGCCAATTGGTCGATATAGGGTGTTTGAATGTGTTTGTTCCCATAGCAGGAAAGGTCGCCATACCCCAGGTCATCTGCCATGATCAGGATAAAATTGATATATTTCCCTTTTCCATCATCTTTTTTGCAGGAAACCATTGTTATGGTAATCAGGAGAAAGCATAATAAGGCGACCGACATTATTTTTTGTCTAATAAGTTTCATTTTATAAGGATTTGATTCAGTAAATTAGGATTTAATTGATTATTTAGGGTCAATTGAAAAATAAATTTCCGCTATTTAATGCAAGATATCATAAAGATATTAAACGAGCGAAAGTGGATTTTGTATCTCCTGTTAGGGATTCTGTTGTTCCCGGCTCTGCTGATTAATCTTGGCTTGCAGCCCTTCATCAGCGATGAGGCTGTGAGGGCACTCGTATCAATGGAGATGATATTTTCGGGCGATTACATAACTCCCACCCTTGCCGGCGACCTGTATTACAGGAAACCCCCCGGCTATAACTGGTTGATTTCATTATTCTACCTGGTTTCTGGAAATTACAGCGACACCACCCTGAGATTAGTTACTGTATTTAGTTTGATTGCTTATGGCAGCATCATTTTTCTTACACTTCGTAAAAAACTGGGAAGAGACAATGCGTTCATTGTTTCCTTTATGTATATCACTTGCGGCAGGGTTCTTTTTTATGACTCGTTTCACGGTCTGATTGATATCGGTTATTCTGCCCTTGTGTTCCTGAACTTCATGTTGATCTGGTATTTTATCCGGAAAGAAAAATACCTGCTGTTGTTCCTGGTATCATATGTCCTCACCGGAATCACATATTTAATGAAGGGACTACCTTCTTTCTACTACCAGGGTGTTACTTTGATCGTTGTTTTTTTGCTCGAGAGAAAATTCAGGCTTTTGTTCTCCCTCAGGCATCTGACTGGTATTTTTCTGCTGGCCGCAATAGTTGTTTCCTATTATTGGATCTATGCATCGAGAAATCCCGGAGAAATGGGCAATATGATTCAGATGATTTTGTTTGAATCAACACAAAAGACAGCACTGGGAATTAGTATCTGGCGAACAGTGGCTCATTTTTTTACCTTTCCTTTTGAATTCATATATCATTTCCTGCCATGGACCATATTAATTATTTATTTTATTCGAAGGGATATTAAATCTTTGATATTCAGCAATCAATTCATCAGGTATTGCCTGTACCTGTTCTTTTTTAACATCCTTATTTACTGGTTTTCACCGGATACTTTTGCCAGGTACCTGTTTGTCCATGCCACTCTCTTGTTTCCTGTACTGATCTACCTTCATGATATTCACAGGCAAGAGAAAACATGGCAATATAAAACAGTAGGGTATGCTTTTTTGGGAATGGCTATCCTGGTGGTTGTCTCTCCTGTGTTTTACCTGGTTTTTGAAATAACCCGGGAGTTGGAATTTAGTTATTTAAAAGCCGGGGTGTTGATCTTTTCCTCGGCGATATTATTTTTCTTATTCATTCAGATGAAGAGTCGCCGGGTGATCATTTTTTTTGCATTATTGCTGATATTCCGGATCGGGTTTAACTGGTTTATCATCCCCTCGCGGGAGAAGACCAACGATACTACGATCTGCAGGGATGAGGCGATTGCTGCTGGTCGCGGAACACGAGGGACAACATTGAAATTATACAGAAGAGGTCTCATGGTAACTCACCTTCAATATTATATAACCCGGGAAAGGATGCAGCCCCTGGAATGGACATATGATCTTACCGACACTTCGTCATATTATGTAATCTATGAGCCTGGATTTGAAGGACCGGAATATGTCAAGTATTACGATGTTAAAATGAATAAGAGGGATATTTCAGTGAGTGTAGTGAAATTTTTGCCGGAATAAAAAAAGGTGGAGTCTGTAACGGCGCCACCTTCGTTTTTAGATTGATTCTGTTTCAACAATTTTTGCCATCTTCGGTTTTTCCTTTGCTGTATCCGGTATAATTATTCCCCCGGCCGTTGTCTGTTCGGTTTCCTTATCGCTGATATCCAGCAATGCATTCTGATTAATGGGTTGTGGTTCTTTCATTTTCTATATAGATTGAGTTATTATATCTTCTGCTGCATAAAATCGATTTGCAAATATATTTTTTTCTACCCCTCGATTTCAAGCAGACGGTTAATTTTTGATTTATCGAATCCAATGACCATTTCACCATTGATTAAAGTTTGAGGGACACCCTGTTGTCCACTCCTTCTGACCATCTCCCGGGCTGCACTCTCATCCCGGCTGACATCAATTTCGGTGTAGCGGATTCCGTTTTTGCGCAAATATGATTTCAATGTACCGCACCAGGAACATGTTGGGGTGGAATAAACCGTAACGCTCTTGATAGGGAGGGGCGAGGAGCTTCAAATGGCCAGAAAGTTCGCCTGATCTGAAGAAACCGGACAAAATGTTCCTTATTAATTATCCCTTAAAGCATTTAATAGCAAACCAGGGTACAAAGAAAATTCCAAACAGGGTAAGGCCTACCGTTAACAATAATCTTGCTCCCGGAAGGTTTAATTGGGTAAACATCAGGCCAATTATAGGCAATAAACAGAATATTGCACCCGCGACATACATTATCTTTTTGTCAAGATTATAAAAGATGATCAGGGATACACCCAGCAGGAGCAGGCTTATTACCAGAATATAATTACTGTAAGGAAGTTCATGCAGCATAAACAATAATCCCAGAATCAAAACCATTACAGAAAGGGCAGCGGAAGAAATCGCGGTAAGTTTCATATCAGCCTTTAAAGTTCTTAATCGTAATCAATATAAAATTATGACGAATTTAAGAATTACTAAAATAATGCTTCTTAAATAAAACAAATAAATGGCGGAATGTATTTTTTACAGGATAAAACAACAGGAATGATTGATCGTGATCAAATATTAATCTGGTAAAACGCGACGATAGCAATATAACCATGTATGGTATTAGGATGAGTGACTAAATGTAATTAAAGAAAACCTGAATATTTAAAAAGATAAATTGGATTTTGAATAAAGGCCTGTTAATTTTACGTACAGATCAATATAGTAAGAGACAACCTCATACTTAATCCAATATGATGGAACGTCAATCCGAAATAGCTATCAGCGTCAGGAACCTGACCAAATTCTATAAGGACCTGAAGGCTGTTGACAACCTTACCCTCGACATCAGGAAAGGAGAGGTATTTGGTTTTTTAGGACCGAATGGAGCTGGCAAATCCACTTCAATCAATATGATATGTGGATTGCTAAAACCTACAGATGGAGAGGTGTTTATAGATGGAGAGAAGACTGCAGGTGTGGCCAGCAAGAGCCTTAGAGCCAGGGTGGGTGTTTGTCCCCAGAATATCATCATATGGCCCAAACTGACCTGCTATGAACAGCTTGTTTTTATCGCAAGGATGTATGGTATTTCATCGAAGTTGGCCAGGAGCAGGGCTGATGGATTACTCGACCAGCTTGGTCTGAAAGAGAAAAGGAATAAACTTGCCAATACCCTTTCTGGTGGGATGCAACGCAGATTAAATGTGATGATGGCACTCATGCATGATCCGGAAATTGTGATTTTCGATGAGCCTGAAGCTGGATTGGATCCCCAGAGCAGATTGCTGGTCAGGGAGTTTATTATTGAAATGGCCCGTGACAAAACAGTGATTTTCACTACGCATAACATGGATGAAGCCGACCGGGTATCTGACCGTGTGGCCATTATTGATAAGGGAGTTCTTCTGCGGCTCGACACCCCCTTCAATCTAAAAAAATCGATAGGCGAAGGAGATATTATGGAGCTGAACATAGCGTATGAAGGTGAAAAATCATTCACCTCAGCAATGGAAAAGCTTCAAAAAATGGAGCTGAAAATCGTAAAAGCAGATCAGAAATTGATCATTGTGTCAAGAAATATGATTACAAAAGTCCACGATATCTACCGGATTTTGGAGAATGATAATATTCAAATCACCGAATTGAAGATGAGGGAGAATACACTGGAAGATGTTTTCATTCATTTAACAGGAAGGGGGTTAAGGCAATGAAGTGGTACCATGTCTTTATAAAGAGCATCAGGGAGCAGGTCCGGGATTACTGGATACTGTTGATCGTTGTGCTACTGGCACCGTTTTTCATATTTGTATACTACCTGATGATAGAAACGGAAAATCCTAATTATGACGTATTGCTGGTAAATAATGATCATGGTAGCCTTATTATTCCCGGGCTTCACCTGAATCTTGGCGATAGCCTCGTCAATTTCCTGGAAGATGAGGCAGGACAGTATAAGGAGATCTTTTTAAATTATTACCGCGAAGGAAACAGGGAAGATGCCATAAACAAACTCAAAGATGAAAAAGCAGATGTCCTGCTGGTGATTCCGGCAGAGTTTACCCGGTCTGTTTTATCTTATCCATCCGAAGATTCCGACCCTGCCATCCTGGAGCTGGCCGGCAACATTACTGATATGCATTATATCATTGGTGCTGTCTGGACCGAAGAGTTATTTAACCAATTTTTAATAGTATCGACAGGTATGGATTTACCTGTTAAATGGATTGAAACCCAACTGGGACATTCGGGTGAGCGGACAGATTTTGAATTATATGTACCGGGAATGTTGATCCTGGCCATTATCATGATGATGTTTTCGGCTTCTGCCGCAATTGTTCGTGAACCTGAAATTCAGACATTAAAAAGACTCAAATTATCCCGTTTATCTTCATTTGAATTCCTTACCGGGGTATCCCTGGTACAGATCATTGTGGCAGGGATTTC
>JADHVS010000297.1 GCA_016783865.1 Bacteroidales bacterium | reverse complement strand
CGAATTTGCCGCCTAACCTGAAGTATCGCGACAAGTTGTTATTGGTTTGTAATCCGATCCCGAAGCGAAATCCTTCATAGCGGTTGTAGTGGATCAGGCTTTTGTAATCAATATCAAGAAATTTCCACGGGATATAACCGGAGGCAACCGTTTCGATGATTTTCAGAGAACGGTCAAGGTTGGCTTCTCTCCCGATGCTGTCAATAAAGATATAGGTATTGGTGTCGAGGGAGGTTAATGGAACCAGGCGGTATTGGTCCCAATATTCATCCGGTTTCTGGTGGGCATCGTTTTCCACCCTCATTTCAACCTGGTTCAGCACACTGCGGCGGATGTCAGGGTTTAACGAAATATCGCTCAGGTAGCTTTTTCCTATTCCGACAAAACTCACCGGCACGCCTTCCGCTTTCATCTCATCTGTCCTGATAATGATATCTGTATTGAGCTGGACCGGGAACCATTGTGTATCTTCCATCCAATCATATTTCTGCTGTATCCTTATCCTGAAAATTGTGTTCTTTTCGGCTGCTTCTGCGATAACATGCTGAACTGCATACTGGTTGGAGTTGATGTGCAGGATCCCTTTCAGGCCATCAAAATTTTTATTTTTCAATGGGTTGTAGGATATAACAAAAATGGTATCGTTTTGTGTAGTGAAAAGGGTGTCTTCAATAACAAACAGGTATTTCCGGGTACTTCCCGGGCTGATCGGGTTGAGGTATTTTTTATCCCAGATCATGATCAGGTCGTCATAAAATGCAAACGACTGGATCTGTGTGGCCAACAGGGTGAACGACGGATCTTTGAACCCGGAGACCCTTGAGGCTGTAACTGTTTCTTTATCCTGATCGGGATGGAGGAATTCTCTTTCGCTGACAAATTCCATCAGGAACAGGTGCTGTTTTTCAAAGAACTCCATTGCTTCAATCAAAGAGGAATCTTGTTCCACCTGGCTGGTATCTGGACCATTATTCAGTTGAACCGACAATTGGAGGTCGTTTGAAGGTACTGCTTCGACAATAGTATCGAACAAAAGGGTAAAGAACATTTTATTATATGACCGGTAGGAAAAAGACCGCATATTTTCCGGATTATTGAACTTGCGATTATTTGTGGCAAGCTTGATGATCCGGTGTGCCGGATTGATCCCCGGGAGTATGGTTACTTCTTCAATTTCGTACGTTTTTTTATCGAGTTTAATGGTAAGGTTTTTGGTCTTCAACGCAGTGGTAAGGTCGAGCCACTGGGTGTGATATCCCACATAACTGAATTTCAGGCAGGATACATTTTCGGTAAGTGGTATGGTAAATTCGCCGTCGATGTTTGATACCGTGCCATATGCCTGGTCATTGTAAACAATATTAACAAACGCCAGGGATTTACTGGTCTTTTTATCAATGATCCTGCCGGAGATTTGATCCTGGGAGAGGGCGGGAATTGAGAGGACTGTAAATATGAGGAGTAAAACTATTTTCAATGCGATGTTAAATAAGCAAAGATCCACAAAGTCTGTACCAAAACCATGAGTCGTACCTGCCCGCCTGCCGGCAGGGGGTATGGGTAAGGGGTGTGGTAATATACTTGTTGTGCAACTTCTGACTTCTGACTCCTGACTTCTACTGTCTACTGTCTTTATTCATACCTTCCGGATTTAAGTATACTAATCTCCTTTTCCGACAGATACCTCCACTGTCCCCTTTGCAGGCCTTTTTTTGTTAGTCCTCCATAATAAACCCTGTCGAGTTTATTGACCCTGTATCCGAAATGTTCAAACATCCTTCTAACAATCCGGTTCCTTCCCGAGTGAATTTCTAGACCAACCTGGGTTCTGTCAGACTCACTTACATATTCGATGGCATCCGGTTTTATAAATCCATCTTCCAGGTCTATCCCTTTTGAAATTTGATTCATATCGCCGCGGGCCAGGTTTTTATCAAGAAAAACATGGTAGATTTTTTTCTTATTGAAGGATGGGTGGGTCAGCTTTCGTGTCAGATCACCATCATTGGTGAGCAGTAAAATCCCGGTTGTATTCCTGTCTAACCGCCCCACCGGATAAACTCTCTCCGGACATTTAGTGCCTATAATATCAATGACCTTCTTTTTGGCATTCGGATCTTCAAGTGTGGTGATAAAGTCCCTGGGTTTATTCATCAGGATATAAACTTTTTTCTCATTTTTAAGCAAATTACCATCATATTTTACTACGTCGGCAGGTAATACCTTGGTCCCAAGTTGCGTCACCACCTTCCCATTGATTGAAATAAGCCCCGCTTTAATGTACTCATCTGCCTCTCGTCGCGAACATATCCCCGAATTGGCAATGTATTTATTCAGCCTTACTTCCTGGGATTGGGATGTTTGGCGGACCTGAGGTTTTCGGAGTTTTTTTCCTGGTTTGGTCATAGTTGATTTTATTACTTTTAAATCGCCCAGCAAAGATAATATAATTCAAAATTGCAAAATTATTGTTCATTTTAGCTTGATAGTCTTACTTTTGCAGTCGTTGATGGAAAGAAACTATTATGGTATTGATTAAATCTATATCCGGTATCCGCGGAACCATTGGAGGAGAGCCAGGTGAAAACCTGACACCGCAGGATGTTGTGACTTTCACTGCAGCCTTCGGTTCCTGGATTAAGAGCCGGTCGAACCAGGATAAAATCGCCATGGTAGTGGGCAGAGATGCCCGTGTATCCGGAGTGATGGTTGAAAACCTGGTGGTTTCCACATTGACAGGCCTTGGCGTTGACGTTATTCTTCTTGGACTTGCTACTACACCAACCGTAGAGATGGCGGTGATAGAAAAGCAGGCTCAGGGGGGCATTATTATAACAGCAAGTCACAATCCGGCGGAATGGAACGCTTTGAAATTATTAAACCACCTGGGTGAGTTTATATCTGCTGAGAATGGCGAAGAGGTACTGAAAGTGGCTTCGGATGGGTCCTTTAAATATGCTTCCTATGATAAAACAGGAAGCATAATTCCCGATACAGAATTTATACAAACCCATATTCAGAAGATAATTGATCTTGAATTGGTCGACCGGGAAAGAATACAACGATCTCATTATAAGGTGGTTGTAGATGGAATAAATTCTGTGGGAGGTGTGGCCGTACCAGCCCTCCTAAAGAATCTGGGGGTGGATGATATCGTTGAGATAAATTGTCGTCCCGATGGACTTTTCAGCCATAATCCGGAACCGATCCCGGAAAATCTCACTGCTCTATCCCGGGCCGTTACTGAAAATTCAGCCCACCTGGGATTTGCTGTTGATCCGGATGTCGACCGGTTGGTAATTGTTTGCGAAGATGGAAGCATGTTTGGTGAAGAGTATACCCTGGTATCGGTGGCCGATTATATTTTGCAATACACCAAAGGTAATACAGTATCTAATCTGTCTTCTACGCGGGCGCTTAAGGATATAACGGAACGACATGGAAATGAATATTTTACTGCTGCCGTTGGCGAAGTTAATGTGGTACACAGGATGAAGGAGGTAGATGCAGTAATAGGAGGTGAGGGCAATGGCGGAATAATTTATCCGGCCCTGCACTATGGGCGGGATGCATTGGTTGGTATAGCGCTCTTCCTGTCCCAGCTTGCCCGGACAGGTAAAACTTGTTCGGAACTCAGGAAGCTTTATCCGGATTATACTATTCTTAAGACAAAAGTTGAATTGAAAAGTCAGTCAGATTTTTCTGAACTATTGCAACAGGTAAAAAAACGTTTCAGTGAGCATAAACTTAATGAGGAGGATGGCATAAGAATTGAAGATGAAAATGGCTGGTTGCACATAAGAAAATCGAATACTGAACCGATCGTCCGGATTATTGCTGAGAGCAATTCAACCGATCTGGCGGATAAAATGATTAAAAAAGTGATGGACCTGATTAAACCATTTACATCTTGAATAGTCTAATTATTTTTATGCCCAGTTAAACTTTTTTAACCAAAATATTAATGCCGCAATACAACAAATTGACTTTCTTTGGGTTGTTTTAGTGGCGATTACCATTTCCCTGAAACCTTGAATTTTAAATTGATATGAAACGAGCATGAATAAATTTAATCAATTAATTCACAAAGGGAGATGATTAAATTTTTCATGCGAGAACGAGTGGGGCCGACCGTTCTGAAAATGTCCGGTGGACATTTTCAGGGAGGAGCCAGGTAGTGTGGTGGAGTGGTTGCACACGTTCTTAAATTTTAAACGAATGAAAAGAAGAACATTAATTTTTTCCCTGGTGATCCTGGGGGCTGTTATTGTCGTTATCATTTATGCCATGGCATCAAAGGATGAGGCCATCAAACCCCTTGAAACTGAGGTGGTTAAAAAAGTATTTGAGATCAATGTTACAGTAACGGGTGAGCTGCAGGCCATGAGCTCTACTGATATTAAAGCACCAGTGGAACTGAGAAGCCATTCATTCAGGTTCCGAAGCATCAAGATCCAGGACCTGATTGCGGAAGGGACTGTTATTGATTCGGGCGATTATGTCGCTACCCTCGACAGGAGTGAGGCCGATAATAATTATAAGGATGTACTTGATGAACTCGAAAAGATCCAGTCGCAGTACAACAAAACCAAACTGGATACCACCATTCAACTGCGTACCCTCCGTGATGACCTGATCAACCTTAAGTTTAATGTGGAGGAGATGGGGATAACCCTGGAGCAGTCGCAGTTTGAACCCCCTGCCACCATCCGTCAGGCGCAGATAAACCTGGATAAGGCAGAAAGGGCATATGAACAGGCCTTGTATAATTATAAGTTAAAAGTACAACAGGCAGAAGCCGATATGACCGAGGTGACCATTGATCTGGGGAAGCAGACCCGCAGGAAGACCGAAATGGAAGGAGTGCTGGACAAGTTCATCATCCATGCTCCGGCATCGGGTATGTTGATCTACAAGCGTGAATGGAATGGACAAAAGAGAACGGTGGGATCGGAGATAAGTACGTGGGACCTCACCGTGGCCACCTTGCCCGATCTGTCCACTATGTTGTCAAAGACATACGTTAACGAAATCGATATAAGCAAATTGAAAGTGGGACAGCATGTCAGGATAGGGGTGGATGCTTTTCCCGATAAAAAAATTGAAGGCATTGTAACAGAGGTT
>JADHVS010000296.1 GCA_016783865.1 Bacteroidales bacterium | reverse complement strand
ATTGAATTGAAGAAAAAATTAGATACAGGGGATTATTATCGACCTGACAGAGAGATAACAGACCTGGAAAACAACCTGAAAAAATTGTTGACATGCCGTTTGGATGTAAAACTAAAGGAACTTGTTTCATTCCAGAAAAGAATGCTGAAGTATAAAGACTATATCCTCACCTTCCTTTATCATCCCAAAGTACCTCCTGATAATAACGGAAGTGAAAGGGCTATACGGAATGTTAAAGTTAAATTAAAAGTTTCCGGGCAGTTTAAATCATGGAAAGGTGTGGAAAACTTCCTTATCCTCAGAAGCATCACAGATACTGTGCTGAAAAACAAGCAAAATGTATTGAATGCTCTTAATCTTATTGCTAATTTTAACCTGACTGATTAGTTACGTTTATCTTAATAATTATTTACGGATGAAAATACTAACAATTCTCCTAATCCTTTTTTCATTCATACATTTGTTTGGACAAACACCAACTTTGATTTTTCATTCAGGATTTGAACCTGCAACCGTAATTAGATCAATTCCTTTCCTTAAGTCTTACTATGCCGACATTGTTGGTATTGATTATTCTGTAAGCCCACCCAACGATTGGGTCAATGATTTGGAGAAGGATCCTAATATTGGAACCTTTAATATCGAGTATCAGGGAGGCAATAATACTATGCGTCTTGCACAAATAACTGCTGATCCGACAAATCCAACAAATAATGTGTTGTGGTTTTGGGTAAAATACCCAAATGCTTCTAGTGGAACAAAAGGACGTGTACAAGGAAACCTTTATGGCAGCAGTAATGGTTTTACCAACCTATATTATACCATTCGATTATACTTACCTCATGATTTAGACACCCTTAAATATGGTACAGCCCAGGTACATTGGTTCACATTAATGGAATTTTGGAATAACCCTAACTGGAATGGCGACCCATACCCATTCAGGGTTTCTGTAAACCTCCAGAGAATGGGATATGTACCGGATTCGCTTCATTTTGGGGTTCGGGGTGAAATGAATACAGATACTGACAGTGAGGCTGTTGTTTGGAATTCACCCGATACAAATTTTTCAGTTCCAATTAATACTTGGATGAAAATTGAAATCAACTACATACAAGGCGACAGCACAACAGGTAGATTTTTTATGGCAGTTACTCCTGATGGAGGCAGCAGGACCGTAGTTTGTGATGTTACAGGATATACCTATCATCCCTCTAACCCAAATCCGGACGGATTAAATTATTTTAGTCCTTTCAAACTCTATACATCAGACGATGTCGTTGATACACTGCGTAATTGGGGAAAACTGGCAAATGTTTACTGGGATGATTTTGAGATTTGGAAAGATTCAACATCGGCGGTTACGGCCATCAATGAGAAACCATTTAATAAAACCGTAAAAGTTTACCCTAATCCTTTTAATCAAAAAGTCGTTTTAGAATTTAGCAATCCCAATAATGAAATTCATACTTTGACTCTTATTGATAGTAAAGTACAACTGGTACGCACAATAACCAACTGAAAAAACCGTTGCCTTGACCACCTTTGGCCGGAGTAGATTGACTATCCCGGGGCGGAGTTAAATGCTTCTTATTAAGCTAAGTATACAAATTGTAATCTAACCGGCTTAATGTGGTCACAACGTCCGGCTTTTGCACTCAGATCATAGTATTCCGGCTTAAGATGATCAATAATTATGGTTCATCCGGAAAATGCGTAGGTAGACAAAAAGTAAACTGGTAAATCATTAAATTGTGAGTCCAAACAAAACTTACAAAAAATGAATACCAGTTTACTATATCATGTATTTGGTTTACGAGAACAAGTGGTGATTACTACTGATTACAAATATGGCAAAGTTTGTGTCAAAATTAAGACAAAAGAAGATAAACTGCAATGCTCTGGATGTGGCAGTTGGGATGTAATCAAATCAGGTAAAAAAGAACGTTTGTTCAGGACCATACCTATTGGCAGTAGAGAGGTGTTTATATTGGCAGATATTCAACGGTTAGAATGTAAGGATTGCGGTCTGATCAGGCAGGAACACATTTCTTTTGCTGAGGAAAAGAAATGTTATACAAGGAGTTTAAAGCGGTATATTCTGGAACTATCAAGGATTGGCACCATAAAGGATGTAGCAGACCATTTGAAGGTTAGTTGGGATCTGGTGAAGGAAGTGCAGAAGGAATACCTTCAAAAGCACTATTCTTCGCCAAACTTAGAAGGAGTAAAACATATTGCCATTGATGAATTTGCTGTCAAAAAGGGACACAAATACATGACGGTAGTCTTAGACCTTGATACAGGAATTATCATTTTTGTTGGAGATGGCAAAGGAGCTGAGGCTCTGGAACCCTTCTGGAGAAGAATAAAACATAACAAGGTTGATATCCAGGCAGTAGCCATCGATATGTCCCCGGCTTATATTTCTGCAGTCACAAACAACCTTCCTCAAGCACAAATAGTATTTGACCATTTTCATGTAGTAAAGCTTTTGAATGATGAATTATCCAACCTCAGGCGAGAATTATATAACCAGGAAACTGAACTGAACAAAAAACAGTTGTTGAAGGGAACACGGTGGTTATTGCTCAAAAACAATGAAAATCTGAATGATGAACGGGAAGAAAGCGAAAGATTAGAAGAAGCCTTAGCCATAAACAAACCTTTGTCTATTGCATACTACTTGAAGGAAGAATTGAAGTTGATTTGGGAGCAGGATTCAAAACGGGAAGCAGAAAAGTTTTTGGGTAAATGGGTAGCTAAAGCAATGGCTTCAAAAATACCTCGTCTTAAGAAATTTGCTAATACATTATTGGCTCATCGAACAGGTATTTTTGCCTGGTATGATTATCCAATATCAACAGGTCCATTAGAAGGTCTCAACAACAAAATAAAAACGATGAAAAGACAAGCGTATGGATTTCGTGATACAGAATTTTTCAGACTAAAGATTTATAGTCTCCATGAAAAAAACTACGCATTAACCGGATGAACCATAATTATATTCATTGAAGAATTATGAATAAAAAGTTAAATTTAGACTTTAAAGATGATAAAAGGAAGGGATCTTTGATATAGAGAAAACTGTATCCAATTTTGTATCCAAAAATGAATTAATACTACGTAAAATACAGATAAACAGTTGATTAGAAATTATAAATCAAGTTTTGTGCGAGCGAGCAATCGTATCGAGAAAAATAATAGATTTGTTTTGAGATGAACGGCGAAGGTTATATAAAATTTAATATCGACTGGAAGGAATCCGCTCCGGTTATTCCGGCTGAGGAGTTTATTGCGTTAAATACATGGCGTGAAGTTTTGTACAAACTCGAAATGATCGGTGCAGATGACCAGGGCATTGGTTTTGGAAACATCAGTGTCAGGAAAGACAGGACAAGGAATTTTTTTATTACCGGTTCCGCAACCGGTTCTGCAACTACCCTCGGGGAAGAACATTACAGCCTGGTCACCGGATTTGACATCAAATCAAACACATTATCATGTATAGGGCCTGTTAAGGCATCTGCTGAATCCCTGAGCCATGCTGCTGTTTATTCCACCCTTCCTGAAATGAATGCTGTCATTCATATTCATCATCATGTTTTCTGGACCAATCTCCTTGAAAAGGTGGCGGCAACTTCTGATAACATTGATTATGGTACCCCGGAAATGGCCACAGCCATTCAGGAATTATTGTGCAGGGAAGGAGTGAAGGACAGAAGGGTTATTGTCATGGCAGGGCACACCGATGGCATTCTTTTCTTTGGCAAGCACCTCGATGAAGCAGGTGCTTTTATTCTCTCCTATTTTAATGAAGTAGTATAACATTAGCCTCCGGCCACCATGATGTCCTCGAATACCAGGCTGGGCATCAACCGGCTGCTGTATTTCCATGGATCATTTGCGACTTCAACCAGCTTGTTCCAGAATTCAGAATGGTTATCGGCTATGTTCATCTCTGCAACCGGATGAACAATCTGCCCCTGGTCAAACAACTGTCCGAAAATTCCGTTGGAAAAATCTCCGGTGGTGGAGTTTGAATTACCGCCGATAAATCCTGTTACAAGGATTCCGCGCCCAAGGTCTTTCATTATCTCTTCGACCGACCTGCTGCCAACAGGTATGATCAGGTTGGATGATCCACCGGTAGTTGGATCACATTCCATTTTTCTGCTGTAATACCAATCAATATAGTATTCATTCAATATGCCGTTCTCAATTATTGTTCTCTTCCTGGCAGGGAATCCATCATTATCAAACCGCTTACTGCCAAGTCCTTTTTTAATAAATGGATCATCAATAATAGTGAACAGCTTACTACCTATCTGCTTACCCTTCTTGTCAATCAGGAAGGAACTTTGCTGTTGCAGGTTCTGTCCGTTCATAGCTGAAAGAAAACCGGAAAGAACCCGTGAAACATTTTTATTCTCAATAATAACAGGCAGTTTTTCTGTCTTGATCTTTTTCGCACCCAGTTGGTTCAAGGTATCCCTGATGGTCTGTTTAGCAATGATTTCAGCCGCTGGCAGGTCACCTAATAAACGGGTACCAAAATAACTGTATCCCTGTGGTTTGCGGTCTCCCTCATCCTGGGCCGACATATTGGTCTCCACATCAAAGCGGGTGCCCTCAGCTTCTCCTTCAAAACCATTACTGGTAAGTGCAATGAACTCATTAAATTGGTCAGATATTTCCGCATCCACAGAAATGATCTTTTCCCCACCCATATCCAGGCAGGCATTTTCAACATCCTGTATGAGTGAATGCCTTTGTTCAGGAGAAAAATCATTATACGCAGGATCATAAATCTGAATATCTGCATCGCTTCGGCCTTCGTACATTACTGAATCAGGCAGTGACCGGTAAGGATCCTCTTCCAGGTAACCGGCATTGAGGATCAGTTTCTTTATGAAATCGCCGAGAGTATTTTGTCTCAGATCCGGAGTAGATTGAAAAGCGTATTTACCTTTCAAATATACTTCGAGAAACAAGCTCTGCGTAGTGGCTTCTTTGATGACTTCCGGTTTGTGATTCCTGTACCTGATGGTTACATTTCTGCTTCTGGCAATTGTTGCCTTGCATTCGTTGGCTCCCTCATCCTGCGCGGTTTTGATGATCCGGCTGCAAAGGTTTTTGATTTCTTTATCCATGATTATCAAGTTGT
>JADHVS010000295.1 GCA_016783865.1 Bacteroidales bacterium | reverse complement strand
CACAGCCGTTTCCAGCAGTTGGCCCGGAGTAACTTTTGCCACCATATTTAACATTCCGGTATCGGAAAAATAGACCTTTTTCCCTCCGGCAACACGCCGGTCGGCGCTTTTACTGTACTTTGGAATAAGTTTAAGAAAAAATGTACCCTCTAAAAACTCAAGGTAACTGTAGACCTTAACCCGGTTGATTCCTATTTCTGAGGCAATACGCGTAATATCCAGCATATTCCCATTGCGGGGTCCCAGCAACAGGATCAGGTCCCGTAGTTCGCGTACATCTTTCAATTCGCTGAAAACCTTGATGTCCTTTTCAAAAAAGGAGACAAAAATATTACGCAGAATCATTTTTTTTACAGCATAGTCGCCGGTGGTTGTTACTTCAGGGAACCCACCGAATTCGAGGTACTCATCGTATAGTGCGCCTCTTTTTAACATCTGCGCCTTGCTGTGCGTTGCAAAAGCCTCATCCGGATCCGGTTCAAGCTCATTTTCAGAAAGCCGTCCATGAAAGTGCAGATACTCCCGATAACTCAGCGGATGTAATACGAAGAGAAATTTACGTCCGCTCAGCGATTCGGGAAACAAATTACGCAGGTAATAATTCGACGATCCGGTAACGATGAATTTTATCTTATAATGATCCATGAGGTATTTGATAACTTTTGTTATCTCCGGAAAATTCTGGATCTCATCGATACAAACCAAAAACCGTTCTTCGTCTCCAGCCTGTGCTTCCCGTCTCAATTCTTCATAAATCGATTGAAAGGATATGTTTTCGAAAATCAGCATGTCAAGAGGATTGTCAAAATCATACCATACCTTTTTCCCTTCCCATGCATCGGCTAACTGCTTCATGAGCGTCGTTTTACCAACCTGCCTCATTCCGGTAATTACAATGGTATTCTTGTGCTGAAGTTGTTGAGAAATCGTTTTGTAAAGCGCCCGCTTAAACATCATGTAATTTATTTTTTACAAAAATACGCATTTTTGTAAAAAAATGCAAACGTTCACTTAATGACCGAGGGAGAACGACGGATGACGGATGACTGATGACCGCAGAAGAATGACTGATGACAGGTGACCGATGACCGTCTCCCGTCGTCGGTCGTCCGTCGTCTTTCGTCCGTCTTCCGTCTTCCGTCGCCCGTCATCCGTCGTCGGTCGTCAAGCTTGACAGCATTTGGTTTCGGGTTTCGGGTTAATCTCTCAAAGCGCCTATGGGTACTACCAAAATGCCATCATTGCGCCTGTAAGCATACTGTCCGCCGGTTATGACCATCAGAAACGATGCTTCGCCCATTTTTGCTGCGTCGATCCGGGATTTCAGAGCTAAAAGATTTTCAGCAGCTTCATCAATTTGTTTATTTCCCAATTTTACTTCTATCGCCGCCCATCGACCATCCCTGAGGCGCACAATCAAATCCGATTCCAATCCGCTTTTATCGCGATAATGAAACACATCCCCATCGTTTTTTTGTGCATACGCCCGAATGTCACGGGTACACAGGGCTTCAAACAGGAACCCAAAATATTGGAAATCCTTCAAAATACCTTCAGGGTTTGTTCGCAACGCTGCGGTAGCAATGGATGGGTCGACAAAATGTCTTTTTGCTGAAGTACGGATGGCCGTTTTTGAACGTAACGAAGGCGACCATGCAGGCAAATCTTCAATAACAAAAATCCGGAGCCATCTGCCACTCATCAATCAATCGGGGTGTTTCTCCTTTAAGCAGTAAGGATGGTTTTGTATCAGCCATAGCCTTATATGAGCCTGCATGGTCGGGGTCTTGCATAAACAACTCGCTGCGTGAAGCATTGCTTGCCGTACTGGTTTTACCACACCATTTAGCGCCCTCAATAAGCACAGCGCCCGACGATTGCAACGCTAACTGCAATTCTGCATCGCATAATCTTGTCATATAAGCTTTCCCGTTCATTCTGAAAAGCGATTAATTTGTTGAAAACAGATTATCTTTCCCCGAACCGGCATGTTTTCACTTCTGTATTTGGCATCTTTTTACTTCCGGATTTGGCAAAACGAAGATTGGTTTCGGGTTTGGCTCCGCCGAGCTCCGCTTCGCTCCGGTTCGGGTTGCGCGTTGCGCGTTTCGCGTTCGAGGATAACGCTGAACGCTAAACGCTGAACGCTGAACGCTGAACTTTACATTTATAGGATTATTTCTCTGAAACCCTGAAACTAGTTCAACGTTTTACATCTTCAATACCCTCTTCCTCAGCCAATACTTGAATAGCGGATCGGTTAGGATTGGAGTGGGAGCGGAAGCCGAAACGAGTCCGGAGCCGGTCAGCTGTTTTAAGGTACGGGAGACGTTGTACCGGTTGCGGTCGAGGCTGGCATACAACGTCGTTTTCCCTTCGGCAATAGCCAGGATCACCGCTTTCTGCTGGCGATTCCCCGATACTGATTCCCACAGCTTTTCCAGGAAGTCGTTCTCCAGGATCAGCGACTCTTCCAGCAGCCGGTCAAATGAAACCGGTTTGGATTTGTCCATTCCCTGCAGGAGCGCTGCCTGTTGTGTAAAGAGTTGAGTATAATAGGGGTGCCCGCCGGTGAAGGAGAGGATCTGTCGAAGCAGTTCCTCTCCGTTTTTTACCTGATAATGAGCAAATACCCGTTCCAGGGAGGGGAGAAAGAGGGGTGGGTCTACCGGTCCCAGGTGTATGATCCGGGCAAAACGAAGGAAAGGGGAGGATTTGGAGCTGAAGATCCGGTTCATGACTGACTCATGGCTCCCGGCAAAGAGATAGGCGCTCTCTTTCTGCAACTGGATGACGGATCGGAAGAGTTTGACGATGCGGTCGCCATCGAGCTTTTCCACATCCCCGAACTCATCGAAGCCACAGATCATCTTTCGTTGGTTGGAAAGGGCAAACCGTTCGATCAGCCGGAGACTCTCGGTGAGCAGCTCCCACTCGTCCGACTGTGGATTCCCAAAGCCGAGGATGAACTCATATTGATCAATGGCCTGCCGGAACTGGATGTTCTTCATCAGTTCCAGCAACCGTGTACGCAATTGATAAACGGTCCACGACCACTTCTTGTTGGACAGCACCCGGGTGGTGATCTCCGCCGCCAGGGAGAGCATGTCGGGGGTGGCGAAGAAGTCGACCGAAACGGTAAAGTCACCCTTCCTTTTCCGCTGTTGCAGCATCTCCAGCAGCAGCGACGTTTTCCCATATCGGCGTGGAGCGATCAACACCACACTCTGCCCCATATCGAGGTACCGGTTGATGGTCTCAATCTCTTTTTTCCGGCCGATCAGCTGGTCGCCCGTTACCGGTTTCCCGGCAGTGATCATAGTTTCAGTGTAGGACACAGGGTGTAGGGTACAGGGAGTGTATGTTCAGGGTTCCGCGTTTCGCGTTTCGTGTTTAAGATTCTGTTTCAGTGTTTCAATGTTTCAACTTTTCAATATTTTTTACTTTGAAACTCTGAAACCCTGAAATGCGAAGCATTCACGAGCACCATTGAAAATAAACAATACTGCGAGTAAACTCTGAAACTTTTACTTTACCCACAGCAGCAAAGCCTCTGGGAATCCTGTAAGGTACCCTTTCTCTTCATCATCCCGGAGAATGAAACATTTCACCTTCCGCCTGATCAGGGTCTCGACCTTTCCCAGCAGGGTAACCAGGTAGTCGCTGTCAATTTCGTCGCCGATCAGTACAAAGTCAATTTCCTGATCATCCAGCCCTTTGGCTATTTGTCCGGTGATGTAAGCACGGGTAACGTTCCCCAGCTTATGCACCACTTTTTCGACCAACTGGTCCAGCCCCATCGATTTCCGCACGATGGAACGGATCTCGCTGTACAATGGATGCTTTTTGTTGGCCTGGTACATTTTCTTGTTCTTATCCATGGCAGAAACCAGCAGGCTGGCCTACTCAAAGCGGTTCAGCTCAAGCCGGATGGCGTTGGTGCTCTCCCCAAACTCCGTTTCCAGTCCGCGCAAATAACTAGAAAATCGTCACGACTGTTTCGTTTTGGTTGTTTCGAACGTCACGATCAAACAATGATTTCCCACACTTTCATGACCTTATTTCTTGTCTTTCTTGACCGGTTGGTTCTGCTCATCTCGATATCCAGCTTTTGCAATTCAATGATCACTTTTAGCTTCTCCTCAAAAGAGACATTGGCTCTCCTCAAATGAAATGAGTTCTTTGATTTTGCCAGCTGTGATATATAATCAGGATTATTCATAAGCTTTCCTGAAGTCTGTCAGTGTGTCCTTTAATTTGAACCTTGTCAAAACATCCTCGATAATCCCATTATCAAAATCAACTTCTGAAAAAAATCTTAAAAGTCTTTCTCTGTCTGATGCCCTTCCTGTCTGAAGCATGATCGCCATAAGATATTCCGGACTCAGAATATAGGTCTTTTCTCCAAACAGTGATATCTCCCGGCGTTTTTCAAGAGCTTCTTCCACCAGGTCGTTATAAGGAAGCAGAAATTGAACGGGAACTCCGGAAATCAGAATATGCTCCCCTTCAGTTTCAAAATTATTTCTTTTGCTCCACTCATAAATTTCTCCCAGTGGAGCAAGAGGATTATTTTCTCTGGTGAAAGTCACTATCAGATCCAAATCGAAGGTAACAGAGGGTTCAATGTAATAAAAATGAGCAATCCCACCGGCAATGGCATACTTCTCAATAATTCCTGATTCAACGAGGTTGTTAATATGTTTAAGCGTCTCTTTCAAGTTGTCTTAGATGTGGTGGTCGTGATGGATGAAACGGACGTTACGACCGTTACGACCGTCGTCCGTCGTCCGTCATCGGTCGTCTTATAAAAAGCACGGGTAGATGATATTTTCAAGTTCTACCGGTGTTTTGCTTGCCACGTAATATTTTGAAAGGTTCAGTTGCCCCGAAATTTTTGCCAATCCGACTACGTCTGCTTCAATGGCCTTTTGCTTTACTTCAACGGATACAGAGTCATTCAACACAAAGTCGATTTCGGCTGTATTTCGTTTGTTATAAAACGACAGAGCGCCATAGGGTTGCAGTTGGTTGGCCACAGCCGTTTCCAGCAGTTGGCCCGGAGTAACTTTTGCCACCATATTTAACATTCCGGTATCGGAAAAATAGACCTTTTTCCCTCCGGCAACACGCCGGTCGGCGCTTTTACTGTACTTTGGAATAAGTTTAAG
>JADHVS010000052.1 GCA_016783865.1 Bacteroidales bacterium | reverse complement strand
CAGGAAGCAAAAAAGGATGAGACGAAAATACCCCGTAAAGTTTTATTGTTGGTCAGGCAAAAAGAAACAATGGCAAGATTGCTATATTTGATAGCGAGTTAAAAATCCAAAGGGATTTTGGAAAAATAGAAAATTAACGGATTTTTTTAATTTTAAACAAAATTTGCGAAGGTCTCTTAACCGAATTCTGGGAAATACGTATATTCCCTTTTTAAAAACAACTAGATCATGATGAATAAGGCCTGTCATCTCATATCCTGGCTAATTATTTTTTCGTTCATTTTTACTCAATTACCGGGACAAGGAACAGAGGGAATTAGTCTGAAGAACAAGAAAAATGCAAAGATTGCCTATAATAAAGGTATTCAGAGTATTCAGGATGAGAATTACCTGGGTGCACTGGAATATTTTTCTGCTTCTCTTGATTATAATCCCGAATATGACCTTGCCTATCTGATGCGTGGCAAAACCAATCTTGAGCTTCAGGATATCCAGGCTGCACTAATGGATTTTAATATGGCGATTGAGATGAACAGTAACCTCGGAGAGGCCTATTTTTACCGCAGCTATACTAATCTTGATGAAGACCCTGGTGTGGAGGTGTTAAATGATCTGTCGCTGGCCATTGACCTTGGGTATAAAGAATCGTTTGTCTATTATTATCGTGGATTGTATTATCTTGTTACAGAAGACTTTACTTCTGCTATCGTTGATTTTACCGAAGCCCTTGAACTTAACAGCAGGTACTCATTAGCTTATCACGACAGGGGATCAGCCAAACGATTGCTGGGCGATTACCAGGGTGCCATCTATGATTACCGGCAAGCTGTAAATTATAACCCTAAATTCCCGGTTGCCTACAATAACATGGGAAGTGTAAGAAAGATCCTGGGTGATTTTGAAGGCGCAGTGGATGATTATTCTGTTGCCATAAATCTGGATTCCACCTTTTATATGGCTTATAATAACAGGGGAGGAGCCAGGTTCCAATTAGGCGATTATGATGGAGCATTAGAGGATTTTAATATGGTCCTCGGGATGCAGGAAGACTATCTGCTGGCTTTAAACAATAAAGGAAGTACCCTTGCTAAAATGAACAGGATACAGGAAGCAATTACCCTGTTAGATAGTGCTATTGAAGGTGATGATGCCTTTTCCAGTGCCTACCTGAACAGGGGTTTTGTGAGGGAACTACTGGGTGATCTTGAAGGAGCCTGTGCAGATTGGAGAAAAGCACTTGAGCTGGGAATCGAAGAAGCTGCCGAATATATTAAAGAGTGTGATTAAAACAATATACAATGCGTAAAACCTTATTACTCTTCGCAAATATTTTCATTTTTAGTGTGTTGTACCAGTCTGTATGCGCACAGGAGTTTGTGAAGATAAAAAAAGCCGATTTTCGAACTGGTGAGGAGATGGGACTCGAAGGAGCCTGGAAGAACATCAAAGCGGGAGATAAATTTTTCAAGGCAGGTAAAGGTACCTATCGTGAAGCCCGTGAATTATACCTTGCTGCTTACGGGTACAACAGCGAAAATGACGGCTTGAATTATAAGATCGGTATTTGTTACCTGTTCTCCGATGATAAGTTTGAGTCGATCAATTACCTGACGAAGGCCTATGTTTTGAATAATCAGGTTGCTGAAGACATTCATTATATGCTTGCAATGGCATATCACCAGACACTGGAGTTTGATAAAGCCATAAAGGAATACAATGAGCATAAATCATCAATTCATCCAAAAAAGGCAGCCGAAATAATTACAATGATCAGTCGAAGGATCGAAGAATGTGAAAATGGCAAGGCATTGGTTACTGATCCATTAAGGGTTATTATTAATAATGTGGGCGATAGTATTAACAGTTCGGCGGATGATTATAATTCCGTTTTTTCGTTCAATGATAGTACGCTCTATTTTACCTCCCGCAGGCAGCACCATGAAAAAGCCAAGCGGTCGGCCTATGACAATAAATACTTCGAAGATATTTATATCTCGGTTCGTATCGGCGACAACTGGTCCAGGGCACAGAATGTGGGTAAATCCATTAATTCGAAGAAACACAACTCTGCTGCTGTAGGTCTTTCGAGGGACGGGAAGGAAATATTTATATACAGGGGAGATAAAGACGGTGGCGATATTTATGTAAGCCGATATAAAAATGATAAATGGGTCTCACCTAAATCAATGCCGAACCGGTTTAATTCCAAATTCACGGAAACTACTATATCTGTTAGTCCGGATGAACGACAACTGTTTTTCGTCTCAGCCAATCCAAAAGAATCTTTCGGAGGCAGAGATATTTATATCTCACAAAAGGATGAAAGGGGAAAATGGCAAAAACCTGTCAACATAGGGAAAGAGATAAATACTCAATATGATGAGGAGTGTGTTCATATGTCTTCGGATGGGAATACCTTATATTTCAGCTCAAAGGGACATAATTCGATGGGAGGGTATGATGTTTTTAAAACCAGCCTGAACGAGTTGAATGAGTGGTCAAGCCCGGAAAACCTTGGTTATCCAATCAATACGCCAGATGATGATGTATTTTATACCGTGGATGCCACAGGGAGATATGCGTATTATTCAGCCAACCGTATGGGAGGTTTAGGAGGTAAAGACATTTTCAGGATAGTATTTCTGGGTTCAGAGAAGGAAATGGTGATGAGTGCTGAAGATATACTGATTGCCGGAATCCTGGATACGCTGAAATATGGATTCTTTAATCCACCCATGGAGTTAACCATCGATACAACCTTTATTGTTACAGGTATGGTTTTCAACACAAAGACACAGGAAGGTGTTGTTTCGAAACTTGAATTCATAGATGTTGAAAAGAGCCAGGTAATTGCTACTTCACTTTCAGATGGTACAGGGATGTACCGTGTCAATTTGCCGGAAGCTAAGGCTTATGGCCTCGAGATAACAGCGCGGGATTATATGTTTTTCCTGGATATCATGGATATAACAGGGGAATCCACAGATAAGGAGATTATTCGTAATTTCGGTCTGGACCCGGTTGAAGTGGGAGCCACCGTAGTCCTGGAAAACATATTCTTCGAAACTGCTAAAGCCACCCTCAAGGAAGAATCATTTACTCAGCTTGAGCAGGTATTGAAATTCATGCAGAGCAATCCTACAATCAGGATGGAAATATCCGGTCATACTGATAATACAGGATCTCTTAAAGTAAACACCAAACTGTCTCAGTCCAGGGCAGAATCCGTTGTGGAATGGTTGGTCGAAAGAGGAATCGATGCTTCGCGACTGAATGCCGTGGGATATGCCTTCAATCAACCCATATCATCAAACGATACCGCTGAAGGCCGGGCACAAAACAGGCGGGTTGAGTTTAAGATTCTTAGCAAATAATAGCACTTACTTTTGTTAAGTGAAAAACAGGGCATCCCCCGTTTTTTGTTACTTTTGTGCTTTCCTGTAGCTTACCACTTAACCCTACGTTATGAAAGAAACTGCATTGTTCAGGATACATCGGAACCTGGGTGCAAAAATGGTGTCTTTTGCCGGATTTCAGATGCCCCTGGAATACTCCGGAATCAAAGATGAACATGTTAATGTGAGGAATGCAGTTGGCGTTTTTGATGTCTCTCATATGGGAGAATTTTGGGTAAAAGGCGCAGCGGCCAATGAATTTCTTCAGAGAGTAACAAGCAATGACCTTCTAAAATTAGTTGAAGGGAAAATACAATATTCCTGTTTTCCCAACGGAAATGGAGGCATTGTGGATGACCTGCTGGTTTATCACATGGGAGACTCGAAATACCTGCTCGTAGTTAATGCAGCAAACATCGAAAAAGACTGGAACTGGTTGACCGGACAAAATAAGGAAGGTGCTGTTCTGGAAAATGCATCCGATGAAATTTCTCAGTTGGCTATACAGGGTCCCCATGCAATTGAAACTATGCAAAAAATAACTCCTGTAAACCTGGGCGAGATCAATTATTACAATTTTGTAGTAGATGAATTCGCTGGCGTTCCTGATGTAATCATTAGTGCGACAGGCTATACCGGAGCAGGTGGTTTTGAATTATACTTCAGGAATGAGGATGCTGACAAGATATGGAACAGGGTGATGGAATCTGGGCAGGAGTATGGAATTAAACCTGCAGGTCTGGCGGCACGTGATACCCTGCGGCTGGAAATGGGGTATTGTCTGTATGGAAATGATATTGATGATACTACCTCTTCCATCGAATCAGGACTTGGGTGGATCACTAAATTCACAGATAATAATCATTTTATCGACAGGGATTTCCTGTGGAGACAAAAGAATGATGGTGTTCAACGGAAACTGGTTGGATTTGAAATGATGGAAAGGGGAATACCCAGACAACATTACGAAATTTTGGATGGATCAGGAACAGTAATTGGAGAGGTTACCTCAGGAACTATGTCGCCCATGATGAATAAGGGCATCGGTATGGGATATATTCCGCCCGAAATGGCCCATCCTGAACAGGAGATCTTTATCCAGATAAGAAACAAGAGATTAAAGGCGAAGGTGGTATCGTTTCCAATATATAAACCGTGAATCGTGAATCGTGAGTCGTGAATCGGAAGAACCAGGAACCAGGAACCAGGAACCAGGAACCCGACCTCTTACAAGTTGAAGGTAAAACAATAATTAAGAGATGTCTATTGAAAAAAGAAATATAGAGGTTTGTTTTTCCCCGGTACTGTTTCCCCATTTCAAAAACAGGGAAGCAATAGTTGTCATTGTTGATATTCTTCGTGCCACTTCAGCTATTGTCACTGCATTCATGAATGGAGTTGATAAGATCATTCCGGTCGGCACACTGGAAGAAGCGGAAAATATGAAGAACAAGGGGTATATGGTGGCTGCCGAAAGAGATGGGATAGTCCGTGATTTTGCTGACTTTGGAAATTCTCCGTACAATTTCACAGCGGAAAGGATTAAGGGAAAGGAGATCGTTTATAGTACGACCAACGGGACACAGGCAATCCATGAAGCCAGTGAATGTTATTGCGTGGCGATCGGCGCCTACCTTAATTTTACCGCATTGTGTGATTGGCTGATAAAGGAAAACAGGGATGTTGTCGTACTCTGTGCTGCCTGGAAAAACAAGTTTAACCTGGAGGATTCCCTTTTTGCCGGGGCGATATCAGAATTCCTGTTAAAAAGTGGCGGCTATGAAACCATATGTGATTCAGTACATGCTTCTGTCGACCTGTACAATCTAGCCAGTGATGATCTGCTTCAATATATTGAAAAGGCTGCTCAGCGACACAGATTAAAAAAGAACAAGCTGGATGATGTCATCGGATATTGTCACACATACGACCTTACTGAATTGATCCCGGTCCTTGAAGAAAACTACATTACGGCCTCTCACCGCAAGAAGTAAAAAAGTAGTAATAAAATATTGAGATCTGTCAGTAAAAAACGAACATGAAAAATTTAATCATTTTGTTCACAAAAGAAATGATGAAATTATTCATGTGAGAGCGAAGCGGTTGCATGCGCTCTCAAATTTATGATTATTTTTTTCGAATAATTATAAATTTTAAGCGCATGAAACTGGTAGAAATTTATCAAATTTGTATCAGTCAATTAATAATACAAACCATTGCTCTAAGATACTCTAAATCAATCAATTATGAAAAAGCACAATTTCTATGCCGGCCCTTCTGTATTACCGGAGTTTGCTATTAAACAAACAGCCAAGGCTATTCTTGACCTGGATGGTTCCGGATTATCGTTGATGTCAATTTCACACAGAAGTGCTGCATTTGATAATGTGATCAATCCGGCCAGAGAAATGATAAAAGAACTGCTTGATGTTCCGGCGGGTTATTCCGTATTGTTCCTGGGAGGAGGTGCCAGTTTGCAGTTTTGTATGGTGCCTTATAATCTGATGAGAAATAAATCGGCTTATCTTAATACCGGCTCATGGGCATCCAAAGCCATGAAAGAGGCAAAATTATTCGGCGAAGCCGTTGAAGTGGCTTCTTCCAAAGACAAAAACTTCAGTTATATCCCCAAAAATTATACTGTTCCTGCAGATGCGGACTATTTCCATATTACCACCAACAATACCATATATGGAACTGAATTTAAGTCTGATCCCGATTCACCAGTCACCCTGGTTGCAGACATGTCCTCTGATATTTTCTCTCGTCCGGTGGATGTTTCGAAATATGGGATCATCTATGGAGGAGCCCAGAAAAACCTTGGACCTTCAGGTGTTACACTTGTCATTATCAAAGATGACATACTGGGAGATCCGCCGCGTTCCATACCATCAATGCTCAATTATAAGATTCATATTGAAAATGACTCTTTGTACAACACCCCTCCGGTAGTACCAATTTATGCCTGTCTGCAAACCTTGAAATGGCTTAATGAGATAGGTGGCATCGATGCCATTCACAAATTGAATAATGACAAAGCCAATTTGCTGTATGAAGAAATTGAAAGGAATAAACTGTTTAAGTGCACTGTGGAAGATGCTGTCGATCGTTCCATCATGAATATCTGTTTTGTAATGGAAGATTCTTATAAGGACCTTGAGGCGGATTTTCTTGAATTTGCCACGGGCAAAGGCATGATAGGGATCAAGGGTCATCGTTCGGTAGGAGGCTTCAGGGCATCAACCTACAATGCGTTGCCAGCTGAAAGCGTTCAGGCACTGGTTGATGCCATGAAGGAATTTGAAAAAAAGAATTAATCATAGAAGTTTAGTCATTCTGAACTTGTTTCAGAATCTAAATATACAATGAGTTAGATCCCGGGTCAGGTTCGGTATGACAATTGATATAAAAAAACAAATCCAATGAAAATATTAGTTGCTACAGTAAAACCTTTCGCTCCCGTTGCAGTAAGTCAGATAAAAGAAATTGTTGAGAAAGCAGGACATGAATTTGCTCTTCTCGAAAAGTATTCCAGTCAGGAGGAACTTATACAGCATGTCTCCGGTGCCGACGCACTAATCGTTAGAAGTGATGATATTAACAAGGATGCTATCGCGGCTGCTCCAAATTTAAAAATTGTTGTAAGGGCAGGAGCCGGTTATGATAATATCGACCTTCCCAGTTCCAGTGAAGCAAATATCGTGGTAATGAATACGCCTGGACAAAATTCCAATGCAGTGGCTGAACTTGCCCTGGGGATGATGGTTTATGTCGCCAGGAATCAATTCAATGGTTCTCCGGGAACTGAACTGCTGGGTAAAACCCTTGGAATCCATGCTTATGGTAATGTAGGGAAGCGGGTGGCCGATATTGCAAAAGGTTTTGGAATGGAATTATATGCATTTGATCCGTTTGTCGAACGATCGGCTATCGAAAATGATGGTGTCAGGGTGGTTGACAGTGAAAAGGAGCTTTACAGTACCTGCCAGTATGTGAGCCTGCATATCCCGGCAAACGAGCATACGATTAAATCCATCAACGAGGAATTATTGTCAGCAATGCCGGGCAATCCTGTATTGGTAAATACAGCACGCAAGGAAGTCATCAATGAGGAATCATTATTAAAGGTATTGCATGGGAATGACAATTTCAGGTATGCTTCCGATATTGCTCCTGATTGTGCAGATGAGATTAATGAGAAATTCCCGGGAAGGTGTTATTTCACTCCGAAAAAGATGGGAGCACAGACTGCTGAAGCCAATATAAATGCCGGGCTGGCAGCTGCCAACCAGATAGTGAAATTCTTCGAAACAGGTGATACCACTTTTCAGGTAAACCTTTAAAGATTGTTGCAGGTTGCAGGTTACTGCCTGCCTGCCGGCAGGCAGGGTTGCAGGTTACAAGTTGCAATTGCTGGACTAAAAATTGATAATCAACTGAAATAGATTTTCAGCTTGATTTGGTAAACTTTTTAATATGACTGTTTTAAAAGCATTTAAAGGATTTCGCCCGCCGGGTGAATACGCCTCCCGGATTGCTTCCCGACCCTATGATGTACTCAATAGTGAAGAAGCCAGGGAGGAAGCAAAGGATAATCCATTGTCATTTCTCCATGTAATAAAACCGGAAATTGATCTGCCACCTGGTACAGAAATGTATTCGCCGGAAGTATACCAAAAGGGAAAAGATAACCTCGACAGGATGATCAGGGATAAGATACTGGTTCAGGATAAGGAGAATTATTTATATATCTATGCACAGACCATGTGGAATAAAACCCAGTATGGACTGGTGGGATGTGCCGGCGTGCGGGATTACATAAATAATGTGATTCGCAAACATGAGCTTACACGGCCGGATAAGGAGAAAGACAGAATGACCCATGTGCGGACTACCAATTTTAATGCTGAACCGGTTTTTTTTGCATATCCGCCCCATGAAGAAATAGATCAGATTGTACAGAGTGAAGTCTCAACACCTCCGGAATATGATTTTGTTGCAGATGACGAAATACGTCATCAGTTCTGGGTGATCAGGGACAGGGAAAAAATTATCCGGCTTGAGGAATTATTCGAAACGGACATCCCGTTTACTTATGTAGCTGATGGCCACCACAGGACAGCAGCCGCAGCCCTGGTTGGAAATGAGAGAAGACATTCCAATCCGGAACACACAGGAAAAGAAGAATATAATTACTTCCTGGCCGTTCATTTTCCTTCAGACCAGTTGCGGATCATCGATTACAACCGGGTGGTCAAGGACCTCAACGGACTCGATTCTGGTACCTTTATCGGGAAATTGAAAACATCATTTGACCTGGTCGAAAAAGGCAAGGAGATTTATAAACCAACGCATTTGCACAATTTTTCAATGTACCTCGGTGGTATCTGGTATTCATTGAGAGCAAAGAAGGGTACCTATGATGATACAGATCCGATTGGTGTGCTGGATGTCACCATCCTTTCAGAACATATCCTTGATCCTCTCCTGGATATTACCGATTTAAGGAAATCAAAAAGGATTGACTTCATTGGAGGGATCAGGGGACTGGAAGAATTGAAACGAATAGTCGATTCAGGTGATATGAAAGTAGCTTTTGCCCTCTATCCGGTAAGTATGGAGCAGTTAATGGATATTGCTGATACAGAAAATATTATGCCTCCCAAAACCACATGGTTTGAACCTAAACTGCGGAGTGGACTTATTTTACATTATTTAGATTAAGAATAATTTCAGGTTGAGCTGATGAATATCAGGGAGAATATAAAACAGTTGAGAGACAGTTTGCCTGGCCACGTAACACTGGTAGCCGTTTCCAAGACAAAATCCGTTGAAGATATCCTTGAGGTATACCAGGTGGGACACAAAATTTTTGGAGAGAACAGGGTTCAGGAACTGGTGACTAAAGCACAAACATTACCTGCTGATATTCAATGGCATATGGTAGGGCACCTTCAGTCAAACAAGGTAAAATTCATAGCTCCGTTCGTTCATCTTATTCATAGCATAGATAGCTTTAAATTGTTATCTGTCATAAACAAAGAAGCACAAAAGGTAAACAGGTTGATCAATGTCTTGCTGGAGGTTCATATTGCTTCAGAGGAAACCAAATTTGGATTTTCTGAAGAGGAGATAGTCCAATTGTTGTCATCGGATGAATATAAGGAACTGCAGGACATTAAGGTGTTAGGACTGATGGGAATGGCCACGTTTACCCTGGATGAACAAACAATCAGACAAGAATTTCGCTATCTTTCCGGAGTGTTTGATCGAATTAAGGATAGCTTTTTCAGGGAGGATCCGGAATTTTGTGAATTATCCATGGGCATGTCGGGAGATTATCTCCTGGCTATTGACGAAGGCAGCACCATGATACGTATTGGTACTGTCATTTTCGGGGAAAGATTTAAACATTAAGGGTTATGGTAAATCTCGAGACCAGGTACGCTGGATTATCATTGAAGAATCCGTTGATTGTCAGCAGCAGCGGCCTGACAGATCAGGTTGATAAAATTATAAAAATTGCTGACGAAGGGGCTGGGGGGGTTGTTTTAAAATCCCTTTTCGAGGAACAAATCAAATTTGAGGCAGGGAGATTTATGGATTCTACCGATTATCCCGGTGCCGAAGATTATTTGAATCATTATGTAAAGAGCAATAATGTTGACCAATACCTCGGGTTAATCGAAGAAGCAAAGAGTAAGGTAGATATCCCTGTTATTGCAAGTATTAATTGTATATCGACAACTGATTGGGTTGAATTTGCAAAAAAAATTGAAGAAGCCGGTGCCGATGCACTGGAACTGAATGTCTACTTTATACCCCTTTCAAAAGAAGATCCGTGCCAGAAATATGAAAAGATCTATTTCGACCTGGCATCGAGGATGCATGAGCTGATCAGCATACCGGTCATAATGAAGTTGAGCAATCATTTTACCAACCTGGTTAACCTGGTCAATCAATTATATTTCAGGGGGATTTCTGCGGTAGTCCTGTTTAACAGGTTTTATTCACCTGATATTCATATTGCTGACCAGAAACTTGTAGCATCTGAAGTTTTCAGCAGCCCTTCTGATATTCGTGACTCGCTTCGATGGACAGCCATCCTTTCCCATTTTGTAGATAAGATTAACCTGGGAGCATCCACCGGTGTGCATGACGGTGAAGCGGTTATTAAACTATTGCTTGCCGGGGCTCATGCTGTGCATGTTTGTTCAGCATTGTATAAAAATGGTATCGGCCATATCAAAACAATCCTGAAAGATGTACAGGATTGGATGGAGAAAAATAATTATTCGGGAATTGAGGATTTCAGGGGTCAGATGAACTACAGGAATATAAGTGATCCGTTAAGCTACGAGCGGTCACAATTCATGAAATACTATTCAAGTCACCATTAAATTTATCAATTCTTTCAGAAGGGATTTCTTTTCTCTTGAGATATCCTCAATGGCTGAGATCAGCCTGAACCTGTATTCCTTGATCTTTTCATCAGGGATGTCAGGTAAGGATTCTTCAATTACTGTAAATGCCTCTAATGCAGTTAAATAATCCTCTTTGATAAATATTTGGATAAAGGTATCGATGTGGGTGCTGTAATTCAGCCGTGATTGCCAGCATGACGATACAATGATGTTTTTGACATGCTGGAATTGGTCATCATTTAATGAATCGATAATGTGCGGTATGCATCCTTTGTCTCTGATATCGCATAAGAAAATGGCCAATTCCTTTTTTATTTCTTCATTTTGGGTTTCATTTAAAAGTTTCAGAAGTTCAGGCAGGTATTCACAATGTCCCGCCATCCTCAATTCCCTGAGTGCAGATAAGACTTTTTGGGCGTCATCAGACCACAACTTATTCAGCAATACGGCATTAATCTTTTTCCTCGACTTCTCCATCTGTTCCAATTGCTTTAGCGACAGTATTTGTCAAGGTATTCGGATGCCTTCAAGGATCCATATTCTTCTGCTTGTTTCCAGTCCTTACACGCTCCGGTTGGATCGTTTAAATAGTATCTGGTCAATCCCTTAAATAGATAGGTCTCATTGTTCCGGGGATCCAGGTCAAGGGCCATGGAATAATCCCGGAGAGCATAAGCATATGTTTTAGTGTTTAAATAGGTATTGCCTCTGGCTAAATAATATTCTGATTTGTCTGTGTTAATATTCAGGGTTTTGTTATACCATTCGAGTGCTTTAAGGAAGTTGCCCTGCTTATAGTATATGTTGCCCTTTTGGAACAGGGCGGCAGGATCATCGGGGAAATACTGAATATATAACGAAATATCTTTGAGTGCATCGGTGTAATATCCTAATTCATTTCGAAGAATACTTCTTTCCATTATCAGGTTGAAGTTATCCTTATCAAGATTGATTGCCCGGCTCAAATCGGATAAAGCATCTTCTGGATTACCTGAATTGCGGTAGGCCTTTGATCTCTGAATATAATAGTCACTGACAACCTGGTTGCTTTTAGAGATGGCCTCGCTATATGCACTAATAGCAGCCTTATAGCTCCCATACTGAAGGAATATCCTGGCCCGGGAGCTATGTAATTCATGACGGTGGCCATATGTTTCCATACTTTGATCAGCGAGATTAAGAGCATCCTGGTAATCTTCGCTTTCTATCAGGTAATTCACTTCAGCTATTAAAATTTCAAATTCGTTATACCAATCCTGTTTCCATAAATCATTCCAGGCCCTTGTTTTTTCCAGCTCAATAAAAGCATGGTCCAGCTTAATATAACTCTCGGGATGTTTATCAGGGGACTGGAGATGCAGCTCCAGATAAAATATGGAGGAATCCATCATTCCAAGGGCTGCATATGATTTAGCAAGAAGATAACTGCCCGGGTATTTTTTAATTTTTTCTGCAGTTTTCAGATCATATATGGCATTCCGGTAATCTTCACGGAGGTAATAACAGTTAGCTCTATTTAGATAAATATCGGTATTCCTGGTGGACTGATCTATGGCTGTGCTGAATTCCTCAATGGCCACAGACAGATCACCTTTGCTCATAGCCGCTAATCCGCTCAGGTAGGGATCCGGATCCTGTGCAGCGGTCATTGCATGGATGAGGAGAAAGATAGATATAGTTTTAATAATCTTCATTTCAGTCTATTCAATGGGAGGATTTTTCGCTCCCTTTTCTGTTAATACATATACAAATCCCACCAAATTTCTGACTTCCAGTCCGGTTAAACGATTTTCATAAACATCTGCTATATAATAGTATACGCCCGGAGTAACCAGCTTATTTGTGTTTCTGAACCGGCCATTCCAGTTGATATCGGGATCTTCGGTCTGGAATACCAGCCCTCCCCACCTGTTATATACCTTCATATCGACTCGTTCAACGAATGAATATGGACCTGGTTTCCAATAATCATTGATCCCATCCCCATTGGGAGTAAATACATTTGGTAGCACGTAATCAATACAATTATCCACACAAACCAGTTCAGAGAAGTCACTTTCGTTATTGAATGAATCGACAGCTGTCACCCTGTAGCATCCTGCCAGTGAAGAGGGAGGAAAATGCAGGAAAGTTGTATCTGTCGCCGACATTGTACTATCGATTAGTCCCGGGGGATTATCCAATGCAGGAGAATAGTAAATACGGTATTTTACCACATCGTCGACACAATAGTTATTGGGATTGGTCCAAATGAGCTCATTATAGAGGCTGTCACACCATGAATTAACATTTAAATCAGGGGGACAGGGGGGAGTGCGATCAACGGGCATTCCACAATTTACATGTGAAAAATTCTCAATTCTGTACTCCTTTCCTGAAACCGGTCTGTGGCCGATGCTTCGAACCTGATAACAATAAGTTGTGCCGTTCACTAGTCCCGAATCAATATAAACCTCCTCTGTTGTTATTCCAATGGAATCAAATTTTAATGTGTTGTGATTCTGCCGGTAGATAACATATTGATCATTGATCCAGGGAACATTTTTCATGATATTAATCCCCAGCCTGTTGTCATCAGGAACCAGGTCAAGGTATATGGTAGATGCGATTTCCTGTTTACCAATACGGAACCGGTTGAATGGTTCGTCGTGATACAATTCAACCAGGTATGAATAAGGGAATATCTCAGTATTCAGAGGAGAATCGATGTAGGTTGTATCATTCAGATCGGTTGTAATAAATGAATAGATCTCCACAAGGTTAATTCCCATGAGATCATCGGACCGGTAAATGATATATTCGAATGGTCCGGGAAGAGTATCAAGTTCAGCTGGTTTGGCCCATGCAAGAAAAACAGTGTCTGCAGGGCCAACCGATGTTACACTTGCATTAATAACTGCAGGAGTTCCCGGGATTAATACATCACAAATCTCCTCGGAGGCATAGCTTAATGTGCCATCCTCATAAACGCCCACCACCAGATAACAGTATTCATTACCAAGGGTAAGACTCGTACCTGATCCCATATCTTCAAAGGTAGTGTCGGTGTAACCGGAGGTGTTGCCGATCTCAACATAACCGGTATATGGTGGAACTCCGTTTACACAGGAATCGGGAATAAAACCAATCGATTTTTCCCGCCGGAATATCCTATAACCGACCGTTTGTGTGCATTGGCATGTATTCCAGCTAAGCCTGATTGTGGTGCTGGTTGGATTGGTCTGAAGATTTTCAGGTGCCGGGCTTATCACTTTAATGGTGAAGTTGTCGATATCTACCAGGTTAAGGTTAGTGAACTGATCCTCGGCTTTAACAATAATGCTATATGGCTGATTTTGAGCATGTTCGCAATTGGTGAGCCAGGTAAACCGGGAAACACATCTCCCGGCTTCAGAGGAAATTTCCTCAAAAGATGCCGGGCTAACCACCTGTTCAAATGGTCCACCCTTTGCTGACTGAACGATAAAATCACTGTCCTCGTCAAGGCTGATGATCTCAAAATCAATGAAGGTCCCTGCTTCAACACAAAAATCAGGCAGTGGCATATTTACAGGAGGATTATTGTCGGTACGGTATACTTCAATCTGCATATCCCTGTTAATGGCGCCAATCCTGATACCGTTCCTCCATTCAGATATTTTGATGGCTATATTATATATCCCGGTATCAACAGGTGTATTCCAGGTGAGGTCACCGGAAGTGGGATCGATAAAAAGCGTATCACTTGATGCAGGGAATTCATAATCTTCAATAGGTTTCCCGTCTTCTTCCGTGCAAATTGTCAGGTCATAGGATAAGCTGTCACCATCCGGATCATATGCAGCCGGGTTGTGAATAAAAATACGTCCCAGCGCAGCCCGGTCGATGGGAGGGTTCAGCAATACAGGAGTGTTGTTGGGACCAATGGAGGGATTGATGGCAATGGTTGTGGATATGGAAAAAATTACATTTACAGAGTTGGGGATATTTTCCACTCCCAGGTTTCTGTTCGGGTCCTGGACCACGATGGTATATGTTCCCGGTCCCGGAAATGTATGGATAGCTGTGTACTTATTATGGTAATAATAATTGGGAAGGGTTGTTTTCTGATACCTCTTGGCAACAGATATAGTATTGTCCCCCCATTGGACATCCAATTCATTGCGATCGGCCGCAGACAATGTATAGGTAAAAGTGGCTATTTCGATCTGGTAAGTGAAATCGTCAAGCTGGATCAATGTAATTTCACCCGCCCTGTTGTGGGTAGCGTGGGCGGTGATCCCGGATAGAAGTAACAGTATGATAAAGAAGTTTTTCATTTCAATTCCAGATCTGTGAAAGTCTACCAGTCTACGAGTCTACGAGTCTACCAGTCTACGAGTCTACCAGTCTACGAGTCTACGAGTCTACAAGTCTACGAGTCTACCAGTCTACGAGTCTACCAGTCTACCAGTCTACCAGTCTACCAGTCTACAAGTCTACAAGTCTACAAGTCTACAAGTCCATGAGTCCCCAACCTGCAACCCACACCCCTACTGACTACTGACTACTGACTACTGATTCCTGTCTTCTATCTTATATCAAATGAGATCTCGCGGTTTTTATTGTTCAACCGGTACCCATTTTGAATGTCATCATATGTTACAATAACCAGATTGGTCTGATCTTCAAACAGGTCCATCATGGATTCATAGTTCACAGTTACAGATTTCATTTTACCATCGTAGCTGCCATTATAAAACAGCCAGATGGCTTCGTGGTTCATTTCATTTTTATCATATTTCCAGGCCTCAATTCTTGTGCCATTTACCTCAAGTACAAATGTTTCTTCCAGGTATTTATTAATTGCCTGGATCTGATCACCCGGATCTGTCTGATTTACAAGGTCAAGCTGTTTCCCATAACGCTGGTAAATGATTGTTTCAAAATCATCTGAGAAAAACTTGAAGGTTACAGAAATATCACCACTACTCGTATTCAGATCAACATTCAGCAGAGAAACATGGACAGGATGAAGCCAGGATGAAATCAATAATAAAAATATGCCCGTTAAGTAACACATCTGCAGCATCTCCATCTTTTCATTCCAACGCAAAATTACAATAAAATTGCCATCTTTGACAGAAGAAAAGAAGTTACGAGTTACGGGTATGTATCTCGCACCCCGTAACTCGCCACTCATAACGGTGTTACTATGTCTGCCTTCCAATTATACCTTAGTCTTGGGATTGACCACATCGCTGACCTTAAGGGCTATGATCACATCCTGTTTATCGTTGCCCTTTGTGCCGTTTATGCGCTGAAACAATGGAAGAAAGTGCTCACCCTGATATTTGAAAGGATTAATTTCTAAATCACGAACCTCGGATATATGAATTGGGATGGTGAAATAAAAGGATTTAAAGCCTATCTGAAACTGGAAAAATCGTTGGCCGATAATACCATTGAGGCATATGTCCGTGATATTTCAAAGATTGTTACCTTTTTTGAGATGAAAGGTAAGGAAACAAGTCCGGATCAGGTTCATTTACAGGACCTGACCGCTTTTATTATGTGGCTGAACGGGCTTGGCCTGAGTGCGCGTTCACAGGCACGGATCATTTCAGGGATCAAAGCATTTTACCGCTATTTACTAATGGAGGACATTATTGATACGGATCCAACCACATTACTCGAAACACCGAAAATAGGTAGAAAATTACCAGAGGTACTCAGCATCGAGGAAATCGATCTGCTGATAAGCCAGATCGACCTGAGCAAGCCAGGGGGACAGCGAAATAAGGCCATGCTTGAAGTAATGTACAGCTGCGGACTGAGGGTGTCAGAGCTGATCGAATTGAAATTATCGAATGTGTATCTCGATCAGGGATTTATCAGGGTGGTAGGGAAAGGTAGCAAGGAACGGCTTATCCCCATCGGACGAAAAGCCATTAAAGAGATTGAGATGTATTATCCCGACCGGAACAGCCTGCCGGTCATTCAAAAGGATAGTGAAAATATCCTTTTTCTGAACAGGAGAGGGAAGAAGCTGACCAGGGTTATGATCTTTACCCTGGTTAAGCAGTATGCTCAATCGGCCGGAATTAAAAAGAACATCAGTCCCCATACTTTCCGGCACTCTTTTGCCACACATCTGATAGACGGTGGCGCCGACCTCAGGGCAGTCCAGGAAATGCTGGGGCACGAATCGATCCTGACCACAGAAATTTATACCCATCTCGACAGGCATTACCTGAGGGATGCTATCATCCGGTTTCATCCCAGATCATGACATTCCGAAACCCTGTTTCAGACAGGTCGAAACGCATCAAATACCTCATTATTAAGTTTTTAATAAACTCATCCCAAAAACAATTATTTAGACATGATTTAAGGTTTTTTTAGATACATTTGTACTTTCAAATTTTAGAGGTAAATCAACTTTATAAAATCATAAAATAAATTAAAATGTCAGCTGTAAAAAGAGTCTATACATTTGGTAACAAAGCTGCTGAAGGTAAGGCAGATATGAAAAATCTTCTGGGTGGTAAAGGAGCTAACCTGGCCGAGATGAACCTGATTGGTGTACCTGTTCCTCCGGGCTTCACCATCACCACAGAAGTATGTGCAGAATATAATCAGTTTGGAAGAGATGAAGTTGTAAAATTAATCAAATCAGAAGTAGAAGCCGGAATAGCCAATATTGAGCGGATTATGGGGACCTCATTTGGTGATACAGAGAATCCATGTTTGGTGTCTGTCAGATCCGGTGCCCGTGCCTCCATGCCGGGTATGATGGATACAATCCTCAACCTGGGTTTGAATGAGGAGGTTGTGGATGGACTTGCCGCTAAAACAGGACATGATCGTTTTGCCTGGGATTCCTACCGTCGTTTTATTCAGATGTATGGTGATGTGGTAATGGGAATGAAACCCGAGTCGAAAGAAGATATCGATCCGTTTGAAGAGATAATTGATCAGATCAAGGAGGAAAAGGGTGTTGAAAATGACACCGACCTGACCACCGATGACCTTAAAGATATGGTTGCCCGTTTCAAAAAGGCAATTGAAGAAAAAACAAACCAGAAATTTCCCACCAATCCATATGATCAACTCTGGGGATCAATTATGGCCGTTTTTGAAAGCTGGAACAACGACCGTGCTGTCTTCTACAGGAAATTGAATAATATTCCCGCTGAATGGGGAACAGCCGTTAATGTTCAGGCGATGGTATTTGGTAATATGGGTAATACTTCAGGAACTGGTGTTGCTTTTACCAGGGATGCCGGAAGTGGTGAAGATATTTTCAATGGTGAGTACCTGATCAATGCACAGGGTGAGGATGTCGTTGCCGGGACCAGGACACCACGGCAGATCACCAGGGAAGGATCTCTCAGATGGGCTAAGCTGGCCAACGTGACTGAAGATGAAAGAGCCTCTCAATATCCCTCTCTGGAAGAAGAAATGCCTGAGATGTATAAGGAACTGGATGACATCCAGCAAAAACTCGAAGATCACTATTCAGATATGCAGGATCTTGAGTTTACCATTCAGGAAGGCAAACTCTGGTTGTTACAAACCAGGAACGGAAAACGTACTGGTGCTGCAATGGTGAAGATTGCCATCGACCTGCTCGAACAGGGTAAATTAGATGAGAAGAATGCCCTCTTAAGGGTTGAACCAAATAGATTAGATGAATTATTACACCCGGTATTTGATAATAATGCGATGAAGGCTGCCACTGTTCTTGCAAAAGGATTGCCTGCTTCACCGGGTGCTGCAACCGGACAGGTTGTTTTCTTTGCCGACGAAGCTGAAGAGTGGGCTGAGCAGGGTAAAAAAGTTGTTCTTGTAAGAATTGAAACATCTCCTGAAGACCTGAGGGGTATGAACGTAGCCGAAGGTATCCTGACCGCCAGGGGTGGTATGACCTCACACGCTGCTGTTGTTGCAAGAGGGATGGGTAAATGTTGTGTCTCGGGTGCCGGTTCGTGTAAGATCGATTACAAAACACGGGTAATGAAGGCAGATGGCAAAGTGATAAAGGAAGGAGATTGGATCTCCATAAATGGAACAACCGGAGAAGTTTATGACGGTCAGATAGGTACCAGCGAACCTGAACTCAGCGGTGACTTTGGCAAGTTGATGGACCTGGCTGATAAGCATACCAGGATGAATGTAAGGACTAATGCCGACACCCCCAGGGATTCAGAGGTGGCCAGGAATTTTGGTGCCAGGGGCATTGGCCTTTGCCGTACCGAACATATGTTCTTCGAAGGTGAAAGGATCATTGCCATGCGTGAAATGATACTGGCGGAAGACGAAGAAGGCAGAAGAAAAGCTCTCGCTAAGCTACTCCCCATGCAGCGTGCAGACTTTGAAGGCATTTTTGAAGCCATGCATGATTTGCCGGTAACGGTTCGGTTGCTCGATCCACCTTTGCATGAGTTTGTTCCGCATGAAGAGGAAAACCAGAAGGAGATGGCCGATCAGATGGGCATTACTGTTGAGGATATAAAAAACAAGGTGGAAGACCTGCATGAGTTCAATCCAATGCTCGGACACCGTGGATGCCGTCTCGGTAATACCTATCCTGAAATATCAGAAATGCAGGCCAGGGCCATTATCGAAGCTGCCCTTAACCTGAAACAAAAGGGAGTTACAGCCATACCTGAGATTATGATCCCCCTCATCGGCACCGTTAAGGAACTGAAGATGCAGGAAGAGATTGTCAGGAATACAGCCGAACTGGTATTCAAGGAGCGTAACGATAGGATAGAATACCTTGTTGGTACCATGATTGAGATCCCAAGGGCTGCTCTTACTGCCGATAAGATTGCTGAAGTGGCCGAATTCTTCTCATTCGGTACCAACGACCTAACCCAGATGACCTTCGGTTATTCGAGGGATGATGCTGGAAAATTCCTCCCCGTATATATTGAAAAAGGTATACTCAAGGAAGATCCGTTCCAGGTACTCGACCAGGAAGGTGTGGGACAACTTGTTGAGATGGGCACCCAGCGTGGAAGATCGACAAACAAAAACCTGAAAGTGGGTATTTGCGGTGAGCATGGAGGAGAACCTTCATCTGTTGAATTCTGTCATCGTGTTGGAATGAACTATGTAAGCTGTTCACCATACCGCGTTCCTATTGCAAGACTGGCTGCAGCCCAGGCTGCTATTAAGGATAAATAGCCTGCCCGGTCCATAAAACTTAAAAACCGCACGGAGGCTCGTAACGGGCTTTTCGCTGCGGTTATTTTTTTGGTCAAAAACATACCCACTTTAATCCAATAAAATTATGTTGAATAACATATTTTTGTATTTTTGCTAACATACATATGTAAAAATTAAATATATACAATGAATCAACTACAAGCCAATCAATTAGACCTTTCCCTTTATGGAATTAAAGAAGTAAAGGAGATTTTCCATAACCTGTCTTATAATGATTTATTTGAGCATGAAACCGATCCTTCCCTGGAGGGTTTTGAACGGGGTTTTGTTACAGATACAGGTGCTGTCACTGTGGATACGGGCATATTTACAGGCCGTTCACCCAAGGATAAATTCATTGTAAAAGAGGAAACTTCTGAACATAATATCTGGTGGAGAAATGAAAATAGGAAATTATCGGATAATAAACCTGTTACCGAAGAGGTTTGGAAGGAATTAATTGAACGGTCTGCCAAACAGTTGTCTGGTAAGCGCCTCTATGTTCAGGATGGGTATGCCGGTGCCAATGAAGACAGCCGGATGAAGATCCGGTTTATTACTGAAGTGGCCTGGCAGGCGCATTTCGTTAAAAACATGTTCATCCGCCCGACCGTGGAAGAGCTTAAAACCTTTGAACCGGATTTTGTTGTGCTGAATGCCGCAAAAACCACTAATCCTGACTGGAAAAGGCACCAGATGCACAGTGAGGTGTATGCTGTATTCAACCTGAAGGCAAGAATGGCATGTATCGGAGGATCATGGTATGGTGGTGAGATGAAGAAAGGAATTTTTTCCATCATGAATTATTATCTTCCGCTTAAAGGGATTGCCTCGATGCATTGCTCAGCCAATGTTGGTAAGGATGGTGACACAGCTCTTTATTTTGGCCTTTCGGGTACTGGAAAAACAACTCTTTCTGCTGAGCCTAAGAGAGCATTAATTGGTGATGATGAGCATGGCTGGGATGATGATGGCATCTTCAATTTCGAAGGAGGTTGTTATGCTAAATGCATTGACCTTGATCCTGAAAAGGAACCGGATATTTATAATGCCATAAAAAGGGATGCCCTGCTGGAAAACGTTGAATATGATCCTTATTCAGGAACAATTGACTTCTCAGACGGATCAAAAACTCAGAACACCCGTGTATCATATCCGATCTACCACATCAATAATATTGTGAAACCGATTTCGAAGGCCGGTCACCCCTCACAGGTTATTTTCCTCACTGCCGATGCTTTCGGTGTTCTACCACCCATTGCACGATTGACAAAAGACCAGACCAAGTATCATTTTATCAGCGGCTATACTGCCAAGGTAGCAGGCACTGAAAGGGGCATTGTGGAGCCGGTACCTTCATTCTCGGCCGGCTTTGGTGCTGCATTCCTGTTGTTGGATCCTATAGTTTATGCCGATGTGCTGACTGAAAAGATGGAGCTTCACAATGCTACCGCCTGGCTGGTCAATACAGGATGGGTGGGTGGTGGCTTTAGCACGGGAGGTCACAGGATTGACCTGCCGGCAACCAGGAAACTGATCGATGCCATACACGATGGAAGCCTCAACGATGCCGAATATGAAATACTGCCAGTCTTTAATCTTCAAATTCCGAAACATGTCGGCGGAGTGGACGATCACATTCTGAATCCGAGAAAAATCTGGGCCAATCCGGAGGAGTGGGACCAGGCGGCGTGTGATCTGGCAAAAAGGTTTATTAATAATTTCGAACACTTTGCCGATTCTGAAGCCACGCGTAAATTAATTGCAGCCGGACCGCAAGTGTGTGATCAGGAGGATTAAATTTTTAATTGAATCCTGCGAGCGTTGCGCCGTGCAAACCCGTGAGGTGGGGATTGACTGGCGAACAAATATAATAAGTTTTGAAACACCTCTTAGTTTCCCTGCAGGTAACCAATCCTGTCCGGCAAGGGCTAGCTACCCACCGGAA
>JADHVS010000051.1 GCA_016783865.1 Bacteroidales bacterium | reverse complement strand
TCTATTTCATCAGGTATAACCTCCTCTTCAGGCTCTTCAAGCTCCAGTGTGTCGGTATGGACATCTTTCTGCTCAAGGATTACAGCTTCAGGCTCAGGATCGTTTTGATCTACTGTTTCCACATTGTGCTGAGAGACATCTGACAACTTCTCATAAACATGACGTAGTTTTGAAAGAACAATTTCACGCTCAATGGCAGGAAGTTTTTCAATTGATTCTACTTTACCGATAATGTCCATGATCGTGCCTAACTCCTTCAGGATCGATTCAGATGATTTGTGCTCAGGCATAAAAAAAGTATTAAATCCGCTTAATAGTTTTATTTAAATTATTTTTGCAAAAGTAAAGATAAAATAAGACAATCCTTTCTGATGTTTCTTGAAAACTCAGTCCATGAAAATATAAACAGAGGTTGGATCGAGGTGATCACAGGCTCCATGTTCTCAGGTAAAACCGAAGAGCTGATCAGGAGGCTTAAGAGAGCAAGGATTGCCATGCAGCGTGTTGAAATTTTCAAGCCCAGGATTGACATACGCTATGACGTAGAACAGGTAGTGTCTCATGATGAGAATGCAATTGTCTCTACTCCCGTTGAAACAGCTGCCAATATTTTACTAATGACAAGTGAAGTTGATGTGGTTGGGATTGATGAAGCACAGTTTTTCGACCAGGGACTCCTAGAGGTATGTAACCAGCTGGCAAATAGCGGCATCCGTGTTATTGTAGCCGGACTCGATATGGATTACAGAGGTGTGCCTTTTGGTCCAATACCTGGATTGTTAGCCATTGCAGAGTATGTAACCAAAGTACATGCGATATGTATGAGATGTGGCAGCCTGGCACAATACACCTACAGAAAATCAGATGTGGATAAGCTTGTGCTTCTGGGTGAAAAGGACGAATATGAACCGCTTTGCAGGATGTGCTACCAGCAGGCCAAAGAACAGAGGAAACCAGGTTAATTATTTTGGGATGAATCGCTATACCATAGGTGAACTCCATAATATTGTCAAAGGTGAATTAACAGGAAGCCGGGATGCTGTCTTTCAACATATATCGGTTGACAGCAGGACACTGGTATCTCCGGTTGAGACGCTTTTTATTGCCCTCCGTGGTGAACGGCATGACGGACATTCCTTTATCAGGGATCTCATCCTGAAAGGAGTCCGGAATTTTCTGGTTGAAGAGATCCCGTATGACACAGAAACAAACACTTTAAACTTTGTACAGGTTGAGGACTCGCTGCATGCAATGCAGCAATTAATCCGTCATCACCGGAGTCAATGTCCCGTGCCGGTTATAGCTGTCACCGGAAGCAATGGAAAGACGATTGTTAAGGAATGGCTGTATCAGTTACTGCAACCTGATAAAAAAGTGATCCGGAGCCCGAAGAGTTATAACTCCCAGGTGGGAGTCCCACTGTCGGTCTGGATGCTCGATCCCACTTATGATATGGCTGTTTTCGAAGCAGGGATATCAAAACCGGGAGAAATGTCACGCTTGAAAGCAATGATCCAGCCCGATATTGGGATTATTACCAACCTGAAAGAAGCCCACCAGGAAAATTTCAGTTCCTATGAAGAGAAAGCCCGGGAAAAACTGGTATTGTTTGATGATTGTAAAAAGATAATATATTGCCGCGATCACTTGATAATCAATCGTATAGCAGTAAAAAGGTTCTCAAAAGATCGGCTTTTTACATGGTCAGGGAAACCCGGGGCAGACATCTGGCTGAAGCATGAAAAATGGGAGCATAACCAAACCATTTTAACAGTACAGTATAATGGAAATGATTCTGGTTACAGCATTCCTTTTTCTGACCAGGCATCGGTAGAAAATTCTATGCACTTAATTTCTTGCATGTTGTATCTGAACTATTCAGAAGAGGATATAAATCAGCGTTTGAAGGACTTGTCACCTGTGGCAATGAGGATGGAACTAATGCATGGAATTAACCGTTGCACCCTGATCAATGACTCCTATAATTCCGACCTTGCATCCCTGACAATTGCTCTCGACTTTCTGAAGCAGCAGAACCAGCATGAATTGAAGACACTTATTCTGTCCGATATCTATCAATCGGGAAAGAGTGGGGAGGAGCTTTATGGTGAGGTTGCAAAAATCATTTCCGGGAAGGGCATTAAACGTTTCATAGGTGTTGGGGATCAGATCTCGCTGCATAAAGATGTATTTAAACATGGTTCATTTTTTGATTCCACTGATGATTTTCTGGCACGCACAAGGCAGAATGATTTTGCTGATGAGGCCATCCTCATCAAAGGATCCAGACAATTTCAGTTTGAAAAGATAACCATGATGCTGCAGCAGAAAACTCATGGAACCATCCTTGAAGTGGACCTGAATGCCATGATACAGAACCTGAATGTTTTCCGGAGCAGATTAAGGGCGGATACGAAGATCATGGTGATGGTCAAAGCTTTATCCTATGGTAGCGGGACATATGAGATTGCCAATGCCCTGCAATATCAGCAGGTGGATTATTTAGGCGTTGCTTTCGCGGATGAAGGCATTGCATTGCGAACTGCCGGCATCAAAACACCGGTTGTTGTCATGAATCCGGAGATCTCAAGTTTCGATCAAATGATTGAATACCAGCTTGAACCTGAAATTTATAACTTCAGAAGCCTTCACCAGTTTGTGAGGATCCTGAAGAAGCATAATATGTTATCCTATCCGGTGCACATAAAATTAAACAGTGGAATGAACCGGCTGGGATTCGATGAGGAAAATATGGAGGAATTGACTACATTTCTTAATTCTCATGAATATCTTGAAGTTAAAACAGTGTTCTCTCATCTTGCCGCATCTGAAGATCCGGACCAGGATACTTTTACACGAAAGCAAATAAGCCGTTTTGAGAAGATGAGTGAATCCCTGATGAACCGCCCCGTTAATCCCATGCGTCATATTTTAAATAGCGCTGGGATTGAAAGGTTTCCTGATGCGCAGTTTGAGATGGTCCGGGTGGGTATAGGATTATATGGATTGTCATCTGTTCCGGATAGTGGTTTACAAAACGTGAGCACCCTTAAAAGTACTCTCTCGCAATTAAGAAGAATAAGGAAAGGAGAATCTATTGGTTATGGCAGAGGAACCATATCAGACCAGGACAGGACCATTGGTATTGTACCGATTGGTTATGCCGATGGCCTGGACAGGAGGATGGGAAATGGCAACATCCGGTTTATTGTAAATGGCAAACCGGCTGAGGTGGTTGGCCAGATTTGTATGGACATGTGCTTTGTCGACCTGACGGGTGTCCAGGCAGAAGAAGGTGACGAAATCATTATTTTCGGTAAAGAACAGCCTGTTGGAGATCTGGCGCGGTCTATACAAACCATCTCATATGAGATCCTGGCCGGGATATCGTCCAGGGTAAAAAGAATTTATTTTCAGGAATAATACAATATGGAGCGGCTAAGCGTCATTGTTATATACCATTTCGATGATGATCAGATTGAAAAGTGTATCAGATCCACACAGGATATTGCCGACGAGATCATTTTGCTGGATCCATCCAATCACCCCAAAAGCAAGGAACTAACCAGGAACTTTGGCATCACTCATTTGCCCGGACACAATACCGGATTATTAGAGTTAATCCAAAAGGCAGTTAAGCTGGCCACCTCTGACCGGCTTTTTTTTGTCGGCAGCAATGAATACTTATCAGAAAGTCTCAGGAAGTCCATCCGGGAGGTTAAAACAAAATGGGATAAAGACGGATATTCGATTTCGAGGTATAAAAACTACTATGGAAAGTGGATGCGCCATTCCGGCATATACCCCGATCAACCTGTGCGTCTTTATAAAAAAGATGCTGCAAATTGGTCGGGAGAATCACTCGAGGAACATATTGAATTAAATAATCCGGAATCGGTCGATCTGCTCAACGGCGATCTCTATTGTACAGTATTTAAAAATATTCAGGAGCACATTGTTTATCTTAACCAAGCAACCCAAATAGAAGCAACCAAGTCCTATAAAAAAGGGAACAAGGTAAACAGCCTCCAGATTATCTTTCTTCCATTTAAATATTTTTTTAACCAGTATTTTATTAAATTAGGGTTTCTTGATGGCTTTTACGGACTTATCTTTGCTGTACTCATAGGGTTTTCGAAGTTTCTTGAGCTGGTTAAATTGCGTGATTTTATGAGAAGTAACAGAAAGTGAAAAATGCTATGCCGAAATTAAGTGCTGTCATAATAACGTATAATGAGCAGAAGAACATCAGGAGATGCCTGGAGTCGATTCTCGACATTGTTGATGACATTACTATTGTCGACTCTTATTCCACTGATGAAACGGAGGACATCTGCCGTGAATATGGCGCTTCCTTTGTGCGGCATCCTTTTGAGGGCCATATAGAACAGAAAAACTGGGCCATTTCCCAGGCAAAATATCCCCATATTCTGTCTCTGGATGCCGATGAGGTTATTTCGGATTCATTGAAAAAATCAATCCTGGAGGCGAAAAACAATTGGAAATACGACGGCTATTACTTTAACAGGTTAACCAATTATTGCGGGAAATGGATCAGGCACTCCAGTTGGTACCCGTCACGGAAACTCAGGCTTTGGGATAGCAGGAAAGGTAAATGGGGAGGGATGAATCCACACGACAGGTTCATCCTCGAAAAGGGAGCCACAAAGAAATTCCTGAAGGGTGACGTGCTTCACTATTCATACTATTCCATAACTGAGCACATCCAGCAGATTAATAAATTTTCTGACATTGTTGCCCGTTCTTTTTATAAGGAAGGCAAAAGGGCTTCATATTTCAATATTTTGTTCCATCCCCTCTGGAGACTTTTCCGCGATTACGTTATCAAACTTGGATTCTTAGACGGATTTTATGGGATGGTGATCAGTGTCAATTCAGCCCATGAAACCTTCCTGAAGTACTCCAAGCTAAGAAGGATATATAAAGAAGAAGTCAGGGCGGACCGCGACAGGTTGTGTTTCTTTAACAGCCTGATATCATGGGGTGGAGGAGAGAAATGGCATCATGATATATCAACCCGTCTGATTCGATCAGGGTATAAGGCCATTGCGATTACCAATAAAGACAGTGAACTCTATAAAAGGATCAGTGTTACAGGAATTAAAACATATCAGGTACCTGTATCAAACCTGAGTTTCCTGAATCCATTTAAAATAATGCAACTGGTGAGGATATTCAAAAAGGAAAAGGTCAGAACCCTGATCGTAAATTTGTCATCCGACCTGAAAGTAGCCGGACTGGCTGCCAAGCTTTCGGGTGTCGATAACGTTATATACCGAAGGGGTAGTGCTATTCCCATCCGAAATACAGCATTGAACCGGTTTATCTACAAAAACCTGGTGACTGAAATTATTGCTAATTCAGAGGAGACCAGACGTACCATTCTGCATAACAATCCCAGGTTATTTGATTCCAATAAGATCAGGATCATTTATAATGGCATCGACCTCACTGAATACGGCAAGACCAGAGCGCGTGTGCTGTATAAAAGGCATAATGGAGAAATTATCCTGGGAAATGCAGGCAGACTGACCGAAGAGAAAGGTCATATCTACCTCCTTGAACTGGCCAGGGAATTGAAAAAGCGAAATGCCAATTTCAAGATTCTGATAGCAGGATCAGGAAAGCTCAACAATAAGCTCAGAAAAACAGCCAGAATGTATGACGTACACAAAGAAGTGAAATTCCTTGGATTCGTTAAAAACATCAGGAGCTTTAACCGGACCATCGATATCTTTCTGCTTACCTCCCTGTGGGAAGGATTCGGGTATGTTATGGTTGAGGCCATGGCAGAAGAGAGACCTGTTGTTGCGTTCGATATCCGCAGTTCTGCAGAGATCATAGATGACGGAAAAACCGGTTTCCTGGCAGAGAAAGGCAATGTGGAGGATCTGGCCGATAAGGTATCCACACTCATGAACAGCGAGGAACTACGAAAGGAATTTGGCCAGCACGGCAAAGAGAAAGTAGAACAGATCTTTACCATTGATAAAGCCCTGCGTAAGGTGGAAGACCTGCTGGAAGAGTTGCCCCGATAATCCCACATCTCAATTCTTCAATCTTATGCAAAATCAAATCAAGCCCATTACCATGCCTGGGATACATAACAGGTTTTATAAATACATTCAACCTGTTATTCAGGATAAAGATGCGAAGATACTGGAGGCAGGTGCCGGCCATGGGGCGTTTACCGAATTGCTCCATAAAGACGGATTTGATATCTCGGCCTGTGATTTATTCCCCGAGCTTTTCTATTTAAAAGAGGTTGAATGCCTGGAAGCAGATGTTACAAAGGAATTACCCTATCCATCGGATTCATTTGATGTGATCCTGGCCATTGAGGTAATGGAGCATATTCACGACCATCTGGTTTTTTTTAAAGAAGCTGCCCGGATCCTTAGAAAAGATGGCATCCTTCTTTTCTCAACACCCAATATCCTGTCGTTGAAGTCCAGGATCAGGTTCCTGTTTTCAGGGTTTTTCTATGCTTTCAAACCATTGGTTCATAGTCAAAATGATGGATTACAGCACCTCTCATCCCTCACAGTAGATCAATATGAAAACCTTGCCCTGAACAGCGGATTCAAAAAGTTGGAAATATCCATCGATAAGAGGCAATCCACCTCCCGGCTGCTGCTCTTTATGGTTCCATTACTCCGGATCTACTGCAAACTGAAGAAAATAGAATTTAAGGTCCATAACCGGAAAAGATTCTTGCTTGGACGGATCCTGTTTGTAACTGCCCGGAAGTAACAGGCAGATTATTGATCTGTCACACATTCACTTAATATGGGAACCATCTTTTTTATGCTTCCAGCGATTATGTGTCCATAAATAATATTCAGGCTGATCAGTTATATGCTGTTCCAGCATCTGGTAGTATTTTTCAGTGATCTGTGGCGAGATTGTGGTCTGCGCATTGCTCTCGAGAAGCATAAATTCATTCTCGTAATGCCCCCTGCATACCCTTTTCACCTTATAGAAAACGACGGTCATATTATATTTCCGGGCAATTTTTTCGGGACCCAGAACAACCGGTGTATCCTGGTTCATAAAAGTCAACCAGTGTTGTATCTGAACCCACCTGGGGCGCTGATCGGCCAGCGAATACAACATAAATTTCTTACCCTCGCGCTGGTATTGAGCCATGGTACGCAAGGTATTTTGACGACTCACCGGAATGACTCCATATTTGCTTCTGAGCCGGATAAAAAGCTTATCGAAATATTTGTTATTCAGTGGTTTATAAACTGCAAGTATGTCGTGGGATGTATATGCTGGAAGCAGATTCAGCCATTCCCAGTTTCCATAATGTCCCATCATCAGCAATATATCCCTGTCAGATGAAAAAAGCTTCTCAAGTAAATCGAGGTGCTTAAACTGGTAGCGTTTCTTCAATTCCTTTTCCGGCATATGCAAAGCCGCTAACGATTCTATGAATGAATCACAGAAATGATGAATGTTCCGTCTGGTCAGTTTTTTTATTTCGGTTTTGTTTTTATCGGGAAAAGAGAGGGTCATGTTTTTAACGACCATTTTCTTCCTGTAGGGGATAATATACCACATCAGGAAAGCAATGAAGTCGGAAAACAGGTATAATGCCGGAAGGGGAAGCCAGGTAAGCAACCAGAGCGGACCAAAGACCAATGCGAATATGAGAAAATCCATAATTAGCTGACAGGAGTAGATTTTACAATGGGTGGATTGCCCTACCCAAGTTCACTGATACGTTCCAGCTTGTAGATGTCCATGATCTTAATTTTCCTGCCATCAATCCCGATCACACCCTCACCGGCAAATGTCGACAGGGTTCGTATGGCATTTGAAGTGGTCATATTGGATAAGTTGGCAATGTCTTCCCTTGAAAGGTAAATCTTAATCGTCGATCCGTCCTCTTCAAAACCGTATGTGTCTTTCAGAAATATTAATGATTCAGCGAGCCTTCCACGAATATGCTTTTGCGTAAGGGTTACCGTCCTGTTATTTGAGAAGCCCAGTTCAGTAGCGAAAGCTTTGACAATGCTAAGGCACAAATCAGAATTTGAGCGAAGCAATTTATAAATAGTGTCTTTTTCAATTATGCAGATGGTGGTATCTTCAATGGCCACTGCAGTGGCTGTGTGATTTTCCTCTGCAAACAACGCCCTGTATCCGATGAATCCAACGGGTTTTGCCATCCTGACAATCTGCTCTCTTCCGCCGACACCTTCCTTAAACACTTTCACCTTGCCCTCCGATAAACAAATTAATCCCATGGGCTTATCGCCCTCTTTAAAAATGATATCACCTTTAGTATAGTCGTGACATGTATAATTGCGCACAAGGAGTTCCCTTTCCTCCTCTGTTAAAACATTAAACACCGACATCTGGTTTTCGATACAATTGATACAATTGTTGGTTTTTTCCTTCATTCAGGTTATGTTGTAGAACATGCAAAGGTAAGAATTTTTAGCGATTTATCAGGATATAATAAGGATTTTGAACAACCCTTCAAAAGGGTCCCGGGTAGTCAGAAAGCGAAGTCGTAAGAAGTAGATTATCAGTATTTTGCGGCAATAGGCATTCTCCTTCCTGTACCAAATGATTTGGATGAAATACGTAAAATGGGTGGAGACTGGTACCGTTTGTATTCATTCTGGTTCACCCTTTGAATTATTTTCGATGCAAGGGCAGTGTCATTAATCATCTCTCCGATTTCCTTATACGATTTCCTGTTTTCGATGTATTGAAACAAGATCTGATCAAGCACATCATATTCGGGGAGGGAGTCGGTATCTTTCTGTCCGGGTTTTAATTCAGCCGATGGGGCCTTGGTGATAATACTATCCGGGATGATCTCCTTGTTTCTGTTGATATGCCTGGATAAATTGTATACATCTGTTTTGTATACATCCCCGAGTACCGACAATCCGCCTGCCATGTCTCCATAAAGGGTTCCGTAACCAACGGCTGATTCACTCTTATTACTTGTATTCAGGAGCAGATGGCCAAATTTATTGGAATAAGCCATCAACAAGAGGCTGCGTATCCTCGATTGAATGTTCTCTTCGGTGTTGTCTTCGGGAAGATTTTTAAACAGAGGCTGCAAGGTTCCTTTGAACTGTTGGAAGAGCTCTTCAATATTCAGGACATCATATTTTACACCTGTATTTTCAGCCAGTTTAACAGCATCAGATACGGAATGTTCCGAAGTAAATGCCGAAGAAAGCAGCAGGGCATGAACATTTTCAGGTCCCAATGCATCGGCTGCAATGATCATGGTCACTGCTGAATCGATTCCGCCCGACAGTCCAAGTACAGCCTTTTTAAATCCGGATTTGTTGAAATAATCCTTGATACCAAACCTCAGGGCTTGATATATCATGGCCGGAGGATCCATCGGTGAGATATCAACCGGTTCTAATTTATCATGGATGAGAGAATCCATATCAATGATGGCAGAATCATTCTCAAAATATTTCAGCTCTTTCACAATCACTCCCTTCCTGGTAACAGCCAGTGAACCTCCCTCAAAAATAAGTTCGGTTTGTCCACCAACCTGGTTTACATAGATCACCGGCAGATTATATTTCCTGGCATTATCAATGAAGATATTTTGTTTGACATCAATTTTGGTATAGGAGAATGGCGATGCAGCCAGGTTTATGATGATCTCCGGCCCTTCTTTAATCAACTCATCCATCGGATTGATGGTATAAAGCCGTTTGTTTGAAAGATCTGCCTCGAAGGGTTGCTCATACCAAAGATCCTCGCAAATTGTGACAGCCAGTTTCCTGTCCTTGTATTTCAATAACTTGAACTCCTTATTAGGCTCAAAATAGCGATACTCATCAAAAATATCATAGGTGGGCAGAAGGGTTTTATGGAAGACCTGTTTGATTTGGCCATCTGCCAGGAAATATGCCGAATTAAATAGTTTTTTTCCGGTAGGTTCCGGATTTACCGTGGGGGCTCCGATCAGTACTGCGATATCGGTACAGATTTTTGCAAGTCGCTCCAGGGCCTCTGTACATTGATCGATAAAACTTCTGTATTCCAGCAGGTCGAGGGGAGGGTAACCGCAAACAGCCAACTCAGAGAAGATCAGGAGATCCAGGTCAAACTGCTGGGCCTTTTTTATCTCAAATGCAACCGAAGTGAGGTTTTCGTCAAAGTTGCCAATATGGAAGTTGAGCTGAGAAATTCCGATTTTCATATTTCGATATTATGCATTTTAAAGAGAGGTGATACATCGGTTGTCAGAACCGTACACCCACCCGTAGTGAGATCCCACCAAGTGTGGCCTTATAATCTTTGCTTACAGTCACATCAAGAAATCCTTTGGTGTAATAAACACCGGCCAGGATGGCTGTGGATCCGCCAAGTGAATACTCCATCCCACCCCCGATAAAATATGACATATTAAATGCATTTATTTCGTCGGGAATGCCAACCCTTTCAATATTCAGGTCAGGCACATCTGCCGATTTCTTAATAGTAACGTGATTATTGATCCCCAGGTGTGCAAAAAAGGAAAAATAGCCGATCTGGTTGGAATTCAATTTCAAGGCAAGTGGAACGGTTAAATACTGCAACCTGTATGTTACAGGGGAGTCGGGTGGGACAACTTCATCACCGGACCTGAAGGAAATGGTGGTGGAATCGTCGAAGCTTAATCCTCCTCCGGTGGTCCATAGGAATACTCCGGAAGAAAAGGCATAATTGTCCGTAAAAAACTTATCGAAGACCAAACCGAAATTAAATCCAAACTGGTTTCCTTCAGTTGTTACATTTTTTACATCGGTTCCCATCCAGTTGATCTGTGGATCAACCACAACACTGAAGCTGACTTTCTGACCAAATACTGAAACCGAAAACAAAATAATAATAAGTGTAAATATGTACTTTTGCATATATTTAGCGTTTATCTGGTAAATCAACATGCAACGTGCAACGTGCAACCTGCAACCTGCAACTTCCAACCTGCAACTTCCAACCTGCAACGTGCAACCTGCAACCTGCAACGTGCAACGTGCAACCTGCAACTAAAATTAATTTACCTCTATGAGAAGCAAAATTAAACATCTCAGGCCATTAATTCTTCTGTTCATTTTCTTTTTATTAACAGTCATTGCGTGCAGGAAAGACCCGTATCAGGTGAATGTATCGCACATTGATCTCAATCTTACCATTCATCGCCTGGAATATGATATGTTTACTCTCACGCTGGATAGCATCGAAGAATCCATCCCGGGTCTGGCAAATAAGTATGGAGCATTTTTCGATCTTTTTAATTACAGAATAATCAACATTGGCGGTGCCGATCAGCCCGTTTATCCCGAATATTTGCTCTATTTTCTGACAGATCAGCTGAACAATGAGGTATATGCCAGAGTAATGCAGGTGTTTCCCGATATATCATGGCTGGAAACAGAATTGACAGAGGCATTCAGGCATTACAGATATTACTTCCCGCAAAAAGATATTCCTGAACTGGTTACCTATGTATCACGGTTTAACCAGTCGGTTGTAACGGCTGAAGGATATATTGGTATCGGATTGGATAAATACCTGGGACCAGAAACTGAATACTATGAACAACTCGGTCTCCATTCCTATATGATCATGAATATGCATCCTTCTAAAATATCATCCGACTGCATTGTGGCCTGGCTGCTGAGTGAATATGAAATGAACGATTCAGCCTATAACCTCCTTGCTGAAATGATTTATCAGGGACAGATCATGTATGGTGTTAAAAGTATGCTGCCCAACCAGCCGGATAGCCTGATCATGGGATTTACTGCCGGTCAGATGGCATTCTGCAGATTAAACGAAGAACAAATGTGGGAATACTTAGTGGAGCATAAGCTGTTGTTTGAAACCGAACGGTTTGAGATCAGCAAATTTACAGGATATGGTCCGTTCACAAGCGAATTCACTAATTCATCTCCGGCCAGGGCGGCCGTGTGGATGGGATGGAGGATTGTGGAACAGTATGCCAGGAGGAATCCAGGAATGAGTCTGGCCGTGCTGATGGAACAGGATGATTACCAGAGGATTCTGACCGAGTCAAAATATAGTCCTTAAAAAGAATGTCTTAAAGGGCCTTTGCTCTTTTCAATAGAGTCATCCCGTCCCGCCTGCCCCGCTGCTTGCGGCGGGGAGCTTCAATTTTTGGACAGCAAAAAAAAGGCTGCCCCATGGAGGCAGCCTACACATTATATTTTTGAGAATCCGGTTTATTCAGGATGGATTGCTTCCACCGGACAGACATCCGCACAAGCCGCACAATCCGTGCATTTTTCAGCATCAATTACATAGATATCGCCTTCAGAAATAGCTTCTTCAGGACATTCATCAACACATACGCCACATGCGGTACATTCATCATTTATTACGTAAGCCATTGTTTGAGAATTTTATGTTGTTTAATTGTTACAAAGGTAAATTCAAATTAATATTTTCCAAAAGGATTTATTAATATATTTCCTTTATTCAGCTATCCATTAAATGACGGATGGCCAGGTACGACAGAATCCCTGTACCTGTTAATAATGCCTGCTCATCGATATTAAACAGGGGGGTGTGCAGATCGTGTGTTACTTCTTCTTCAGAAGCTGCAACCCCAAGCCTGAAAAATGTAGCAGGATACCTGCTCGCAAAATGTGCGAAATCTTCAGCAGTCATTCTGGGCTGGAGTTCTGTAACCTTTTCCCGGCCAAGAAATGCTTCGGCAAATTCTATTGATTTGGTTGTAATAGTGTCATCATTGCTGAGTACCGGATAACCTTCAACAATATTGAATTCACATGCAGCACCCATACTACCGGCTATCGACTGTGCCATACCGGTCATTCTTTTTAATGCCTGCTGCCTCCAATCCTCGTTCATGGTCCTGAATGTCCCTTCAATACTTAACCGGGACGGGATTACATTGACAGCTCCATCGGCGATTAGCTTCCCGAAGGAAAGGACCGTAGGTGTAAAGGCTTCTGCAAAACGGCTGACAATTTGCTGAAGGGCAACCAGGATATGCGAAGCGACAAGAATAAGGTCAGTGGTTTGGTGGGGCATGGCAGCATGACCGCCCGGACCATTTAGTGTAATATATATTTCATCGCTTGATGCCATATATTTGCCGCTTTTAAATCCAACTGTTCCTGAAGGCATACCTGGCATAACATGCTGGGCAAGGATCAGATCCGGTTCGATGTCAGCGAACAATCCTTCCTCCAGCATTCCAATCGCCCCTCCTGGTGCTTTCTCCTCAGCGGGTTGAAAAATACACAATACTGTACCATTGAAATGATCTTTCAGCTTATTGAGGATCAAGGCAGTGCCAAGCAGGGAAGCTGTATGTGCATCGTGTCCGCAGGCATGCATAATCCCGGGATTTACCGAAGCAAATTCCAGTCCGGTTTCCTCAGTAACGGGCAAGGCATCAAGATCGGCCCTCAGGGCGATCACCCTGCCTTCCTTTTGTTTCCCATCAATACGGGCCAGCATACCTGTCTTGACAAATCCGGCCTTGTAATGAATATTATTGTGGTCGAGTATTTCTCTCACAAACCGGGACGTTTCAAATTCCTGGTAGGCCAGCTCGGGATGCTGATGGATGTGCCTCCTGATCCTGACGATCTCAGGATACAGCTCTTTGGCCAATTCTTTGATTTTATTTATTAAATTTTCCATTTCAGAAATTCAAGAAATACCAAATGTTAGTTTATCGGTTTGTCAGTTAGTCAGTTAGTCTGTTTATTATTTTATTCGTTTTTAGCTCATTTTAGTCATTTTAGTCATTCTAACTCATTTCCCCAAAACCATTTTTACCCCGACAACCATCATTAATACCCCAAATATTCTTTTCAGCCATAAGTCTGACAGATTGATCGCAAAGAGGGAACCGAAATATCCGCCGAGAATAAAAGCCAGCATAAGGATAATTGCAAATTTAATATTCACATATCCCGATTTATAATAATTTGCAACGGCTAAAATGCCGATGGGTGCAAGCATCATGGCAAGGCTGGTTCCCTGTGCCTGATGCTGGGTCAGACCCAGGATGAACACAAGAGCCGGGACGATGATGATGCCTCCGCCAACACCCAGTGTGCCGGCAATAAAACCGCCAAATAAGCCAACTATTATAAGGATAAGGATTTCTGGGATTGTCATATCTGGATTGTCAGTTAAAAATCGAGAAGCAGTGATAAATAGAATATACGCGGCAGGACTACCTTGTTTTCAACACCCCATGCCCAGTCTAACCGGATGAAATATCCCAGTAACATACTTCTAACACCCAGTCCATAGCCATAAACAACAGGTTCCCGGTTCGAGTCGATCGTGACAAGGAGCGGACCGTTTTCAATCACTTCGTTGTCATAGGCATTTTCACCTGACCATGGATGTAAACCATTCCATGCCGTTCCCACATCAAAAAATCCGACAAATGCTAAATTATTCCAGAAATTTGAGCTGATGGGATGGTTGGCAAAATAACGAATGACCGGCCATCTGAGTTCGGAATTGTAGACTGCAAACCTGTCACCATTTCGGATGTTTTGTGTAAATCCCCGCATGTTTGTGGCCAGTGTCTGATAGACATAATTTTTTGAATAGTCAATGGGGATGCTCTGGTCAAATGTCTCAACCCTGGTGCTGAAATTGGTCCAGTTATCCACACTTCCCAGGTAATATATCAGACGACTTCTTCCAAATGAAGCCCCGGTTGCAAACCTGTTGGCCCAGATCAGTGTCCTGTGAACCTTTAAATAATGCCTGAAGTCACCCCCAACAGTATACAAGTCGTATTTTTTATCATTTAGTTGCTGGTAGGCTTCTGAGAAAATTTTGAACCGTGTTCCATGATAAAGATTGATGCCAAGATGGCGCGTATTGTCAAAGATATAGGCCAGTTTCACACTTGCCCAATAGTAGTTTATGTTCTCCTCGTTCAGGTTATCCAAATCGGTCGACAGGAAAACAAGTTTGTCCTGCCTGCCCGAAACGGTTCCTTCGAATGCGCCGACCTGGCTGAAGGGCCATCGGAGGATATACATGAGATTATGTGAGAAAGATTTGACTATTGAAGACTGTGATTGGGTAAAGCTTTTAAACACCTGCCGGTGAAATACAAACTGTTTATTCAACCTTCTTTTCAGGTTCTCATAACTCAACAGGTATTCGTTGCTGTCGAAATCTGCTGAAAACCTGACTCCGGCAGTGAGCTTATAATCTTCAAACAGATCATTTGTTCCTAATTTAAACATCAGGTTAAAACCGGGATTATAATAGACTGCTCCCCCTGTAAAGGCCTGATAAGATGCACCCAGGAAGCTGAAGTCAATCTGGGTAGCAAGGTAATTGGTATAAAAAGCAGTCTCATATATCCTGGGTGTTGGCCGTCTGAAATCAGTGGTATCCAATACCAGGTTAATATTGTCCTGATTGAATTTTTGATTATAGTAATTCAATTTTTCAACCTCGAAAATATAGTTGTTAATGTCTATCACTCCTCTGTCAAGCCGGATCGTATCGGCCTGATCGGTTATGATCTGGTTATCTTCAATGTCGTGGATAGCGATGATGTCTTTCCTGACTTTCTGAAGGCTGTCGGCTTCTGCAAGAGCCTTTGTTTTCTCTTCAATAAAGGGTGTGTTGGAATAATCACCAAAATATTTGTCAGAACGGATTTCCAGGGGGCTCGAATATATATTGTAGCGGCCATTATAATAGAGTATATCCGTTACTTTGCCGGCTCTCTTGTTAATATCGAAATCCCTGATATTCCTTGAGAAGTTAGTGACCGGGTAGCTGTTGGAGAAATACCGGTAGTGTGTTGTTGTGTCGACAAAACTGATAGCGCTGTCGTACCTGGCGACATGCCTGTTGATGATCCCGTTATGGTCACTCAGAAAGATGAACTGGTTGTTGCCGAGTTCAATGGGTTTGACATCATTGACAAATTCGTAGTTGGATACCCTTCTCAGTTCGAATGGCCGTTTCGTGAAGTCGGTAATGTAAAGATCGTGAGTCAGGTTTTTACTCATCAGGGCTTCACCCTCTTTGTAATACCCGGTTGTATCGGCAGGCCGGTTAGAGCTGAAGATGATCTTTGTTGAGCCATTCACAAACCGGGGATTAAAATCATCATAAATGTCTGAGGTGATTCGCTGGTTTGTTCCCGATGAAAGGGTATGAACATAAATATCGGACTGACCGCGATTAATACCAGAAATGACCATTTTAAAACCATCATCGGAATATGAGAAATCAAGTATTTTTTCAAAAAACGGCATGTTGCGGGGGGTGAGCTCTTCGGTCTCAAGAATATAATAGTAAAGCTTAATTCCACCTTCTTCTTCCGTAAAGAAACTGAGGATCTTCCCGGTAGGATGCCAGTTCAACACAGGATAAGTCAGGTCAGGTATCTGGTCGAGTCGGTGTTCTCGCTGGATTATCTTTTCATTTTTGTCTGTATCTGTGTCATACAGATAAATTCTATATTGACCGAATTGGTTAGTGGAGTAAGCTATATACTTTCCGTCGGGACTAATCCTTAACTGGTTATAAACTTTCTTTTGATTTGTTTTTTTGAATACTTTGCCGCTCTCCGGGAATTCACGGGCTACTTTTGATTCATCAAAGATATCCCTGTAATATGCTTCCCACTCATATGATAATTCCTTGATGTTGAATCCAAGCACATAGAGAAATCCGCTGTTTGAGTTTTTGTTGATGCGTGTCAGGTAAATGATATTGGGAATAACAGATTCTCCATAATTTTCTGCAATGAAGCGCCAGAAACTGTGTCCTGCACTCACTGCATCATTTCCAGTGAGCCGGTTAAATTTATCATATCGTTCGTTCAGGATTCCGTCCTTAACTTCATCTTCAATCTGCGTATCCCAGTTGACAGATACATATGAGATCAGCCCTTTCAGGTACCAGTCCGGCAATTCAATAAGAGTTGAGTTGGTAACATTTTCCCGCAACTGGTTCCCATACAACATTTCATTGATAAGCACCTCTGTAATAGCTGCGCTGATCTGTTCTTCAAATTTCTTGTGGTCTCCATCAAAATAGATAAATACTTTATTGTTAATAATTTTGGTCACACCCCCGGTATTGTAATCATCTTTACCCGTTACCAGTCCGATGTTACTTTGACGGAAATCGGTTAGTTTGTTATACACAATGAAGATAAGCCTGTTCTCTAATTCGTAGTCGAAAAAACTCTCAATGCGACTGATTTCTTTGTGAAGGTAATCTGAGGTATAATTGGCCAGGTTTTTTCCCTGCTGGTTAAAATAGGTGTCAAAATCTTCATACCGGTAGAAATACCAGTAAAAATCGTTGAACTGAACCCTGTTTTTCCCGAAATCCATCTGGTGACCATAATAGAACTGGCCTGATACTTGCGGTGAAAATATCAAAATGGAAGTTATTATCAGGAGGATTATGTGAAGCCAACGGCTCATAATTCACGCGTTGTAGGGCTCAAAGGTACATATATTTAAATCAAATTTCATGAGAAAACATATTTATGAAATAATGGTCTCATGTAACTTACCATGATAATATTTTCATTAATATCGCATAAGTTGATGAAAATATTATCATGGACGTTTCATGCAACCTTCATACCAATAATAGGGTCATACATGCACAAATAAAATATATTATTGTTAATTTTGCTGATTAAAGTCGTCAGGATCCAAAGAATAATTTAAGTAAAAACGGAAGAGCAATGAAAAAGTTTATAGTTCCAGTCATTATATTGGTTTTTGCCACAGTCACTTACACCTATGGTCAGACCATGGATGCCAATATCTCTTTTGACAAGGAACAGCATGATTTTGGTAAGATCGAAGAAGCGGATGGTACGGTAACATATAGTTTTGAGTTTATCAATACAGGTAGTAAACCATTAATTATTTCACAGGTACGTGCCAGTTGTGGCTGTACCTCACCCAATTGGTCGAAGGAGCCTGTCCTTCCCGGAAATAAAGGATTTGTCAGCGCAACGTATAATCCTAAAAGCAGGCCGGGACCTTTCAATAAAAGCATTACCGTAATTTCCAATGCCACAACTCCCAATAAAATATTGCGGATACTGGGTGACGTAATTCCCAAACCCGAAGGGATTGAAGATATTTACCGGTATAGTATGGGTAAGATCAGGCTGAAATCAAATCACATGAGTTTTGCACAGGTGGTAAAGGGTCAAAAGAGCACGCAGGTGATGGAAATAATCAATGTTTCTGAAGAACCGGTAAATATTTCTTTTGACAGGATACCTGGTCACATTACCATTGCTGCTAATCCGGCCACACTGAAACCCAATGAAAAGGGACTAATTGAAGCCACCTATAACAGTGAAGGTAAGAATGACTGGGGATTTGTTATCGACAGGGTGAATATCCTTGTGAATGGAGAGTCGGGAAATGCCAACAGTTTGACGATCAGTGCCACCATTGAAGAAGATTTTTCAGCACTGACTCCGGAGCAAATGGCTAACGCTCCGGCCATCAGTTTTGATAATCATACCTTTGAGTTCAATGAGATCAAGCAGGGAGAGAAAGTAGAGCATAACTTTACCATTACCAACAATGGGAAAAGCGACCTGATCATTCGGAAAGTAAAGGCCAGCTGCGGTTGTACTGCTGTGAGCCCGGTGGATGATGTCATCAAGGCAGGAGCCACTACCACTATGAAAGTGATCTTTAATTCGGCTGGCAAGGTGGGCAAGCAAAATAAGACTATTACTGTGATCTCCAATGATCCCAAGCACAGCAGGACGGTGCTCTGGGTAAAAGGGGATGTAGTTAATTAACATTTTGTAGCATATCATTATAACCCGCAAGGACCTGATGATCTTTGCGTTTTTTTATTTACTTTTGCATTCATGAATCTAGATATCTAGATAATTGATTTAATATTACAAACTGATAAAATCGAATAAGAATGACTCTTCCAACCAACCTGAAACATGTTGCCGATGGGGCTGAATATAATCAAGTACTAAAGGATCATGAAAATCTGATGATCTGCTGCGGCAGGATGGGACCCATGTGTGTCCCTGTTTACCAGGCCATTACCGAGCTTGAGAACAGTTATCCCCATGTTGAATTCAGGGATATGGCTTTCGATTCGCCGGAAGCACAAATGATCAGAAACCTGCCGGAATGCCAGGGATTTATGGGATTGCCCTTTACTGTATATTATAAAAATGGGGAGGTGGTGAAGGCCACTACAAGCGTCCAGAGCAAGGAGCAGGTCCAGGCAATTCTGGACGAGCATTTTGCCTGATCCCCGGATTCATTCCCTTTGTCTTTATGGCAACTTTCCTTATCTTCGATCAAAGTAAAGGAAAACACCCATGCCATCCAGGAAAAAAGCAAAAGGTACATTGCATCTGAGCAATGGTGTTACGCAGCCCGATTCGATAAGCCGGGAAGCCCTTCAGAAATTTAAAACCAGGAAAAAGGAAATTCTTCAGCCCGGACAATACATCCATGGGATCCTGGATCAGAACAGGACTTTATTGAGTCGGGCCATTACATTGGTCGAGAGTTCCCTGCCGGAGCACCAGGAGATTGCTGCCAGGATTATTGAGGGTTGTATCCCGCATTCAGGTAATGCTTTAAGGATCGGGATAACCGGGGTGCCTGGCGTAGGTAAAAGTACCTTTATAGAAAGTATGGGGAAAAGCATAACTGCTATGGATCACAAACTGGCTGTACTTGCCATTGATCCCAGCAGCGAACGCTCAGGTGGCAGTATCATGGGCGACAAAACAAGAATGGAGGAATTGTCGCAGGATCTGAATGCTTTTATCAGGCCATCACCATCAGGGGGTTCGCTGGGTGGGGTGGCGAGAAAAACACGCGAAACGATAATCCTTTGTGAATCGGCTGGCTTCGATGTGATCCTGGTGGAAACAGTGGGTGTAGGTCAGTCTGAAACAACAGTCCACTCAATGGTTGATTTCTTTCTGTTGCTTATGCTTTCCGGAGCCGGTGATGAACTGCAGGGGATTAAGCGTGGGATCATGGAAATGGCCGACCTGATAGCCATTACCAAGGCAGATGGGACCAACATGGAAAAGGCCGGCAAGGCAAAAACCGAATACCAGAACGCTCTTCATTTGTATCCGCCTGCTGTCTCAGGATGGATACCCAAAGTACTCACTTGCTCTGCATTGGAAGGGAAAGGTTTGGATGACATCTGGGAAGCCATCCTGGAGTATGCTCATTTAACCAAAGAGAATGGATTTTTTCAGGAAAACCGAAATCAGCAGGCAAAAAACTGGATGTATGAATTTATTCATGAATCCCTGACCCTTGATTTTTATTCTGTTCCAGAAATCAAATCACGGATAAAAGGACTTGAGAAAAAGGTAATGAACCGTGAACTCAGTTCATTTCATGCGGCTAAGCAAATCATGGAAGAGTATAAGAAAATCAAACCGTAATGCCTGCTTGAAGTTGCTGATACAGTATCGTTTGAATACCCTTTTCTTAAAGATTTTTCTGTATGTTTGTCACTCCGCTAAACCTAAAAAATATTAAAATGAAAAATGTAATTTCTTTACTGCTTTTCCTGGCATTCCTGTTCTCCTGTTCCCAGCCTGCTCAATATACTATTAATGGTACACTTGAGGAATATCCTGAGGGCAAAATCTATCTCCAGAAACGGGCTGACGGTGAATTCGTTAAAATTGATTCAGCCGAAGTCACAGAGGGATTGTTCACTATCACCGGAACGGTTGAAATCCCGGAGATGTACTATTTATCTATAGAAGGAAAAAGGGGATCGGCAGCAATATGGATTGAGAACAGTGAAATGACCCTCACTGCACATGCAGATACCCTGTACAAGGCTGAAATTACCGGTTCAGCTGTCCAGGATGAATATACTGCCTTCCAGGATGAGGTAAGGGATATATATGAACAGACCCGTGAACCATACCAGAAGTACAGGGAAGCTGAAGAGAATAATGATGAAGAAACCATGAAGCAGTTGGACGAGATGATGGATTCGATCTATGATTCTGCTGAACAATTCCAGAAAGATTTTATCCGCAAAAATCCTTCATCATATATAGCACCTTCAGCCCTGCAAAGGATCTCTTATAGTATGGAAACAGAAGAAATTGAAGAATTCCTTGCGCTACTCGATCCTTCCCTTGCAACCACAGCTATAGTGGCCGACCTCAAAGAGAGGGTCGAAAAACTCAAAAAGGTTGCCATTGGACAACCTGCCATTGACTTTACCCAGAACGATCAGGAAGGTAATCCTGTTACCCTTTCTTCCCTTTACGGAAGTTATCTGCTGATAGATTTCTGGGCCGCATGGTGCGGACCCTGCCGCGAGGAAAATCCCAATGTTGTGGCCTGTTATAAGGAATTTCATGATAAGGGATTTGATGTCATCGGGGTTTCGCTTGATGAGGATAAAGAAGCATGGTTAAAAGCCATCGAAGATGACGGGCTGACCTGGACACATGTCTCGGATCTCAAGGGATGGGGTAATGCAGTATCCAATATGTATGGTGTCAACTCCATCCCAAGCAGCATGATTCTGGATAAAGAGGGTATTATCATTGAGAAGAACCTGAGGGGAGAGGACCTGAAAAATAAACTGGCTGAATTGATGCCGGAATAGATTGTCATTCCGAACTAGTTTCGGAATCTCATAATGCGAAGGAGATCCTGAAATAAATTGCTAATGACATCATTTAAAAGTATCGTCATGCTGAACTTGTTTCAGCATCTGATTATCAGCTGTTTAGATCCCGAAACAAGTTCGGGATGACTATAGATGTCAAGTACATTATGAATCTCAGTTCCTGAGTTCTGTGCTTCAGGATGACTACTCTATTCGGAACCGGCCTTTTTTTACAATTCAATACACCAATACTGCAGTTCACTTACTTTTCTTTTGTCATATGGGAGATTCTGGGGATTATTGTACCATAAATAATCCAACCC
>JADHVS010000294.1 GCA_016783865.1 Bacteroidales bacterium | reverse complement strand
ACAGGGCCACAATCACAACCCCCCCTCGCGAATGCGAACCATTTGCTTACAGCGAATGCTTCGCATTTCACGATTCACGGTTTCAACACAACATGAGTGCTCCAGAACCCGAGGCTTCTGGCATAATCATCTTCATTTTGCAATTCAAGGTTTGGAAGTGGAGGGGCGTATGTTCCTGGAAATATTGAAATCACTTCAGGCGATTTCTCCATTTTTCGTAAAATAACCTGGACCAACCATGTGGATTTTGGTTTGGCGCTGTAGGCCAGGTTTCGTAAGCTTTTCCAGTCGCTTGTGTTAACAGATTGCCGCAATTTCGCTGGCAGATCACTGATATGAACCAGGTGATCTTCACCAATGCCATCCGGAAAATCGGCTTTGGCATAATCAACCTGGATTTCGCATTTCCCGTTTATCCATATCGCTTCAATTCCCTCTTCCTGAATTGTGGTTTTTAGATTTTGCCAGAGATTTTCCGGATTCGAAGCGAATCCCCCATAAAAATCGGATCCCCTGACATCGAGTTGATGGGTGATCTCATCTGCAGTATAGTCCAAGTTGTCCTGAAGATACTTTACATATTCCTCATCGACCGTTTTGAAATGTTTGAGCACATGAAACTGCCGTTCAATGGAAAAACTCGTCTGTTCCAGTTCAGAATTTGATAATTGAGATCGCATTATTTCACTTTTCTTTTCATATATCCCTGCCCAATCCCCTTCACCCACACCCTCGACTCACGTAAATCTTACTCCCATAAGAACCACATCATCAATTTGCTCCAAATCTCCCTTCCATGCATTAAACCTTTCATGAAGGATAGTCTTCTGCGTATCCATTGGTTCCCGACGAATATCCAGCAACAGTTGTTGCAGCGTCTTGTACTTGAACTTCTTCCCTTCCGGTCCCCCGAACTGGTCGGCATAGCCGTCAGAAAACATATAGATCTGGTCTCCGGGCTGGATTTGTATTGTTTGTGTCTGAAAGGCACCATCCCTGTCGCCATAATAGCTGATCGGCATCCGGTCGGCCTTATATTCTTCCAGTTCAGAACCTCTGACCAGGTACAACGGGTTATAGGCCCCGGCGTATGCAAGGACTTTCTTGGCAGTATCATAAACACAAACTGCCATATCCATCCCGTCCTTTTGTTCTTCCTCTTTACCTGACTGTTTCAGGGACTTCATCACATTCTTTCTCATCTCATTCAGTATTTCCCCGGGATCCAGGATGTGTTGCTCATCCACAATTTCATTCAGGAAGGATATGCCCAGCATGCTCATAAAGGCACCCGGCACACCGTGACCCGTACAATCGGCAGCCGTAAAGATGATCTTATCGTCGACACTCGAGGCCCAGTAATAATCTCCGCTAACGATATCCCTGGGCAGGAAAAGGATGAAATAATCAGGCAGGAACTGTTGAAGGACTTCCTTCCGGGGTAAAAGGGCAACCTGGATCCGGCTGGCGTAATTGATGCTGTCGGTTATCTCTTTATTTTTCTCATGTATCTCATCGTAGGCAGCTTTCAGTTCAACGTTCCTGAGCTGGAATATTTCCTTTTCTTTTTCGGATTTTTCAATCGCAAAAGCAATTTGTTGGTTTTTCAGCCGGTTTCGGGTTTCGTCGTTATGTACTATCTCCCTTATCTTATGGAACTGTTTATAGTGTTGGAGGGCCAGGTCGGGCTGTCCTGCCGACTCATAGTAATTTGCCAGCGCCTGGTGCGCTTCAAACTGAAGCGGTTTCGCTTCAAGATTATCTGCCAGTTCCAGGGATTCCTTAAAACAGAATCCGGCTTTCTCCTTTTGTCCCAACTGGGAATACACCCTCCCCAGTCCAAGGATCGATTGGAGCCTGCATCTCTTGTCGATTCCCTCGCATCCATCTTCCAGGTTCTTATTGTAAAAGAACTGCGCATTCTCAAAATCGCCCATTTCTTCGTATGTGGCTGCCAGTCCCAGGTACGTCCATGGGATCGCCCCGGTATGTCCCAGTTCCTCGCGTATCTCCAGGCTCCTGTTATAGTTCTCCAGGGCTTTATAGTATTGCTTTTGCAGGACAAATATCCTGGCTATCCTGTTCAATGAGGAAGCAGCAGCCGCCTTATCACCCATTTGCTGCCTTATCTCAAGGCTTTCCTGGTATGCCTCAAGTGCCCTGTCATAATCAGATAGCCGGCTGTATATCAACCCGATAACACTCTGCACCTCCCCTATTCCTTCTTTATAATCTATTTCCATAGCTGCTTTAAGGGCATGCTGACAATTATCCAGGGCCGTTCTGTACTCACCGAAGCTTTCATAGATATTGCCCATCATATTTAAAACAACCGCATATCCCTGCTCGCTATGATCGTCCATAAAAAACCGGAAAGCCTGTCTGCACAATTCCATGGCTTCCCTGTTCTCCGATTTCAGGAAATGGTTGAAGGCGATATTCAGCCTAGCGTAGGCAGCACCACGGGGATAATTTTCATCCGTTGAAAGTTCCAGGGCCTGCTCAGCTAACTCCCTCGCCAGAGGCAGGTCGGCATACCGCTTCTCCCATGAAGCCTTATTCAGCTCATCTATTTTCTGAATTATTTCAGATGTTGGTTTCCGGTCTGGCATAAAAGGATTGTCGTATCCTGAAAATTAAGTATCTTTATTTATATAAATCCTAATAAATTTAGGAAACTTTTGGTTATGAAGCTTTATCAAAAAATATTAGGTGTATCAATAATATTTCTGCTGGCAAGTATTTTAGTTTTAGGACTACTCTCTATATTTTACAGTGATATCACTTTTTTTGCTATAGCAGGTTTGGGGCTGGTGCCTCTGGCAGTGATCATTACACTTGTTTTCATGTTTTCCTATAAAAATACCATTATCAGACGGTTTCTTCTTCTGAGCATGCCTATTTTATTAATAATGAGTTTTATAGCAGAAATAATTGGGAATGGTCAATTAGTTGCTTATTTGTTTTTCTTACTTTTTATCTATTCGGTTTTAGTGAACCTCATTATTCACTTCTTAAGATATGATCTGAATCTTATCATAGTCATTTTCCTCCTTATCATCGGATTGTATTTGAAACGAATGCATGCTCCTGGCGGTAGTTTAGTAATGACCTTTTCTATGATGTTAACTGCTACATTTTTGATTCTAATTGCAATAAAAGCATTTAAGATCAAAAATAACAGGTACCTGTCCATGGTTATGTTTTTATGCAGTATTATCCTTGCTCTTCTGTTTATAGCATTTGTTTGGAAAATACAACATTTTCCAGGAGCCGGCCTCCTCCTGGCAATTTCCACTCCGGTTTTTATAATTGCAACATTAATAATACTACTTACATTACCAGGTTCTAATTTTATTGAATGGACCCGCGAGCAAAAGAAAATATTAACACGTGGATTATTGATCCCATGGTTGTTCATGGTGTATATTCTTTGTACCACAACCCTGATACCTCCCCGGGATGAATTCAAGCCATTCTTCTTTTTACGAAGTCAGGAAAAGGAAATATTTTTCGACATGGAGGATTATAAGATCGAAAACAGGAATGGTTTGGAGTAATATTTATCACAATCCAGGATCCCAGTTGCTCACACTATATTTCAACTCTCCGAATATCTTTTCTTTTTCAACCAGTCTAAATATTTCATGAACGCTAACCGGATATACTTTCAATTCATTCACGTGTACACATAATAAGTAATTACCATCAGGGGAATAAGATGGTTTCCCACCCGGGAATGTTTTCAATGGTAAGAGATCAGCAGATCTGAGTAATGTATATTTTTCACCTGCCGGGACTTCTGCAAGGCTGTTGCTCAAATGACTGTAATCGGTGAATTGTAATTTTCTGTAGTTAGCTATATCACTCCACAAATTAAAACGTGAAATAAGTTTGCTTATCTCTGATACCCCTTCCTGAATATAAAAATCATCACCCGTAATTAATACCTGTTCATATATGAATTCTCCCATTATCCCCTTTTCACTGCTCTCAATTGCTTTTGAATATGTGCTGTAATAACCAGTAACTCTTATTACACGATCATTACCTAAAAACTCAGCATTACAAATTTTACCCCTGAATAAGTCAAATTCCCAATTAAAATTAAACTCATACCTCTTATCACCATTCAGGTTCCAAATACAGAGAGAGCTATCGTCAGAGGCAGTGAGAAGGTATTTATTACTCGCTGAAAAATTACATGATCTTACTTTGCCTATATGCCCGTTAATCTCACCGTATTGTCCGTATGTTGAACTGTATTTGTTATAGTTCCAGATAATTACAGATTTGTCATCAGATGCTGATGCGATGAACCTGTTTTCATGGGAAAAGGAAATGTAATTTATATTTCCGGCATGTCCGGCCAAATGCTGAACCATCGTTCCATTTAAGTCATAAAGCACAACATCATGATTGATTCCTGCAACTGCCAATAGCTTCCCGTCGGGTGAAAAATCAATTACCTTTTCATTGAATACCGGGTTGATCAGGACCGGGAATTCAAATATTCTTTCATTCTTAAGATCCCACAACACTCCCGTGCTATCTACGTAAATCACTGCTATGTGTTTCCCATCTCCAGAAAGCGATACAGCTACTATGGCCCCCTTTTCCTCTTTCAGGGATAATATTTCACTTCCTTTTTTGTCCCAAACCCTGACCATGTTATCGGCGAGCCAGCCGTAAATCAGCTCCCCATCATCTGAAAACCTGGCAGAAACAATATTTGCCTTGCATGGCCGGAATTCAAATATCATTTTGTAAGGATTATTGAATGTATCTGTAATAGAATCATAAGAAGCCCCCTTATCCAATAGTTCATAAAATGAATTTAGAAGGGCATAATGAGCTATTGAAGATGTGGTGTCCATATTGTATAATTCAACTGCAGATTGAAAACTTAATTCAGGAGCTACGCCTGACTGCATCAAAGATTTAGCAACTTTTTCCATCTGTTTGGCTTCAGAAGTAGACTGGAAATAATAAATCCCGATGCTAGCGAGGAATAGAATAAAACCGGCGATTGAAATCCTTAGAATGCGTTTGAATGCCCTATGTTTTGCCTCAATCACCTTCTTACACTGATCAACAAATGCTTTTAATTCACCCTCCAGGAATAACCTGTCTTCATATACCTTTAGATACCTTAGGTCTTTTTCATTAAGCAGAAGTTTACGCTTTTCATAAGACTGAT
>JADHVS010000050.1 GCA_016783865.1 Bacteroidales bacterium | reverse complement strand
CTCCGCCGAACTCACAGGTTTGTTTGGCTCCGCCGAACTCACAGGTTTGTTTGGCTCCGCCGAACTCACAGGTTTGTTTGGCTCCGCCGAACTCAGGAGCTCGTTTCCTCGCAGCTTGCTGAGGAGAGTCAATTAAAGCACTGAAATGCAGGATGATCACCGATAATTCTCCAGTACAGTCTTCATCATATCACGGGCCTGGCGGATTACCTCTGAACGCCAGGCTTCAGAAGTAGGATAATACATTTCCCTGTAATCGTTTTTTGTATTTTTCTCGAACTTCTCATTTTTATATCCGTGAAGATGACCCTGGTTTTCCAGGATCATTCTATGGATGGAATGTAACGAACCAAAGGTTTTCTGAGAATCGAGCGTGCCAAATTCAAATTTCATAGAAAGGCAGGTAGTATCAGGATTAAGCATTCCAAGAAATCCACTGAAGTCTCCCAGGATTGTATAAAAATCCTTAGCATTTCCCCAATCAACAGGGTGATTATTAAACAAACTTTCTGTCTTTTCCCTGAGAATATCATCTTCCAATGGATTTGTAAAAAGATGGAGTTTCCCCCATGCTCCATAAGCTGTGTGCATATCTAAGGTCAGGATAAGATCGTATGGAACGAAAATTTCCGGTAAAACTTCCTGCAGGTAATATATCTGTGGTTCAAAATCATTACCCCCATAATAAATACCTTCCGGGAATTTGTACTGACCTTGCAGGGCTGCCTGCCGGAGTGTAGCCATAGATTTTTGGAGGATCTTCCTTATTGCAACAAAATAAAAAAGGCGATTAGACAGACTCCCTTTGTTTACCTTTCCGGAAGGGCATAAAAGATTATACAACTCAGCGTAACCCTTATTTTTATTTTCAAAGATGGCTTTACTTACGGAACAGTTCCTGTTCAGGTCTACATTGTTTTCAGTTGCTTTCCTCATATATTTAAAGCCATATGGATTTATCGAATGAATCAATAGTATCCCCTGGTTCTGAACCTCATGATCAGACAGAAACTCTTTCATAAACATCTGTTGAATGGCACTACCTGTATATCCCTCAATTCCATGAAGTCCGGAAGTTATTATTAAAAGCCTTCGGGTATTCTGCTGTGCAGGTATATAGCAGAGATCCATGATTAGGTTAGCGTCTGTCTTACTTTCAACTTTATATTTAAAAAGCCTGACATTCTCATACTTATCCGCCAGGTCTTTTGCATGAGAAAGGAATTCACTCCTGGCATCATCATAGTTTTCCTGGAAATATGCCAGGTTCGCCTGGTTTACCTCAACATCCCTGGTCCCTGGAAAAATGTAACGATATGCAATGTAGAAACTGACACGCATGGCGTCTACAATGCCAAGGACCGAGTACAGAAAAATTCTGATGAATTTCCTCATACTACAATTAATTAATCGGAATTTCAGGATTTGAAAGGTTCCTCAAGGAATATTCCTATTCCCTCCACACCTTCCGTTCACGGTTCACCGATCACCGATCACAGATCACTGCTTATTCCGTTGCTTATTCAGGTAGATGATTAGAAATACCGGGTATCCACAATAAAAAATAGCATTAATCAGGAATCCCAGGAAAATGAGAACCTGAAATAATTTTTCCGGGAAGAATTCACCCGTATTGATCGCCGGTATCAGCTCGATCTGCATGAGGACCATATAAGCGACATACCAGATGATGTTAAAAACTGCTGCCAGAAGTCCGAACATAATGGCATGTGGCCGGTCACCAAGTCCCAGGATACCACTTACCATATAAATAATGGCAATGACAACAACAAACGGGATGAGATAGCTCCAGAGACTGTGCAGGGCAGCGATCATTGCGGGCATGTCGATAAATTGGTTTAATTCAACCGGCCAGGGGAAGTTTTCAAATATGGCTCGTTGCACCTGCATAACTGCCAGCAACATGGTGCCCCAGATCACGCCAAGAACACCATATATTATGGAAATAATACTTACTGTTTTCATGGTTTGGGGTTGATTATGGATATGTTAACCAAATTACAAAATAAAAATCAGTCGACAATCTTTGCCTTGAATTTCAGTTCAACAGGCAGGCCGGTCTCCACACCCGTCAGGAGGTTACTGACCACAAAGCGCAGGGTATAGGTATGGATCCCGGGTTCGGCAATCTGTTTACTCCGGATCCTTATAATACTGGTCCTTCCCGGGTACAGGGTAACATTCTCCTGGTAAAAGATATCCTTCTCACCTTCCGCCGCTTCCAGGATGAATGGTACCTCTGAATTATTGGTCACCTGGAGATTAAATGTTTCTCCGGGGCCTAGCTCGACAGATCGGTTGGCAATGTTAACTGATTTCTCAAATATGGGTTTCAGAAACTCTTGCTTACCCATTAACATGTCTTTATAATATACCGCTGTCCTGCCTTTTACTAGAGCCTCCTTGACAGACTCTTCCGTAAACTTTTCAGCAAAGACAAGGGTAATGGCCCGGTGAGCACCTTCAGCGAAATCAATATCCATGCCTGTCGGGTTATGTATATCGGAATTCCCTAACATGGTAATGTTTTTTTCAAGGCACCACTGATGGGCCAGGGGATAATATGATCTTTCGTTTACTATTTCCATTCCATGCATATGACCTTCATCATACAGCCTGGAGTGCTCATCATACCATATCGGGATCTCGTCCGGCTGTCTCCAGCCCGGGTGGTTCCAGAAGATAAAAGCATCCTGGTCGACGGCAGCCTGGATGGCCTGCCAGAAATTATCTTTGTAAAGTGCTGAAATACTATCCAGGAAAAGTACATTGAAATGTCCCGGTGGCATATCACGTGTAATCTCTGCGGCCCTTATAATCATAAGTCCCAATTCATCCGCCCTGGGTTTTGCAATTTCGTACGACCTGCCAATTCCAGTTGTAATATCCTCTTTATGAGGCTGATACTCTACATGATCACTGATTGCAAATACATCCAGTCCTTCCCTCCATGCTTCATCGGCGCGGACGGTTGGCCAGACATTTCCATCCGAAAAAACAGTATGCATATGAAGATCGCATTTTAAGGTCAGGTATCCGGGGATATCCGGAATTTTGATCTCTTTGCGGGTATAAAGCTGCCCAAAGCCTAAGGCCGGGATAAGAAACATTAACAGGATGATGTTTAACTTTTTCATTTTTTATTGTTTTTATTCTTCACTTCATAATTCAAAAATCGTTATTCGATATTCGATATTCACTTATTTTTTCCCCAAAAAAATAAGTAGAGGCGGCTTGGAAAATCCATCTGCGATCATCTTTCCTTCCACCCTCTTTAGCTTCATTTTAATGCTACTGGATTCAGGATGATCCTGCAGCTCTTCTATCCATGCTCCCATTTTTTCGACATATTCATTAATCACCTCAGGATTATGTGGATCGAGGTTCGGCTCAGAATATTCAAAAACCTTCACTTCCCTTAATGATGTTCCCATCATTATTTCTAATAACTCCGTTTTTCTGAATGTATTGTTATGATCGACACCAAGCAGGTTATCCACCTCAACCCGCAGGTGATGATACATCTTCTGGGATTCCTGGGCGGCATTCAAACCATCAGAATACATTTCAATCACAAGTAAATATCCATCCTGATTCACTACACGCAGCATCTCATTTAATGCAGCAACAGGATCAGGCACATGATGCAGGCCTTTGGAAAGACATACCATATCAAAACTGTCGGGTTCAAATGGAAGACCCTGTGCAGTTCCGGTAACAAAAGAGAAATGATCACCCCTGAATTTCTGCTTCGCCTCCTCCATGATTTTATCACTCAGGTCAAGGCCTGTGATACGATCCCAGCTGCCGAGGGAGTTAACCAATAATTCAATGGACTGTCCGGCCCCGCATGCAACATCTAAAATCCTGCCCCCGTCAATAGTTCCAAGAACCTCCTGAAAACTGGCAATTGCAATTATCTCGTGCACAGCACCAAAATTTATATAATCATTTGGCATATTTCTCCATCCATTCGTTCATTTCCCAGAGCATGTGCAACACAGACTCCCTTGCCCTGTATCCATGACTTTCATTAGGAAGCAAAACGAGTCGCACGGTGGCTCCGTTTCCCTTTAACGCATGATAGAATCGTTGGCTTTGAATCGGAAAAGTACCCGAATTATTATCGGCCTCTCCATGGATCAGCAGTATAGGTTCATTTATTTTATCGGCATGCATGAAAGGCGACATGGCGGAATAAACTTCTGGTGCCTCCCAGAATGTCCTTTCCTCCGCCTGGAAACCAAATGGTGTGAGGGTTCTGTTATAAGCTCCGCTCCGTGCGATACCTGTTGCAAAAAGGTCAGAATGCGCCAGAAGGTTAGCCGTCATAAAGGCCCCGTATGAATGGCCTCCAATAACAAACTTCCCGGGATCGGCTACACCCATGGTTACGAGAGTATCCACGGCTGCTTTTGCACTCATCACCAATTGATCCACAAATGAATCATTCGGTTGCTCATCTCCTTCACCAATGATGGGCATTTTAGGATCATCCATAACAGCATACCCCATCGACAACCAGATCAAGGGAGACCAATGACTGATCCTGTCAAACTGGTATGGAGAATCACTTACCTGCCCGGCTGCATCTGCACTTTTAAACTCTCTTGGATAAGCCCAGAGAATAACAGGCAGGTCCTTATTCTTCTCTGCCTCCTGGTATGGTAAATAAAGTGTGCCATTCAACAACACACCATCCTCCCTGTAATATTTCAGTAATTGTTTATTGAGATTACTGAATTCCGGATGCGGATGCGGGAAGTTGGTGATCTGGTCAAGCTTGTCATTTTTCAGGTCCCTGATAAAATAATTTGGCTGTTCCGTCCTGGATTCTCTTAAGGTGATAATTTTACCCTTTTCAAGATCTGAAACATGGACCGGAAACTCGTAGTAGGGTGCCTTTGATTGCCACAGGCGAATTGTCTTTTTATTTTCCGGGAAGTATTTATCGACAAATGGCTTATTACCTTCCGGAGATGCTCCCCTGCCCACTAATATCAATGCCTTACCCTTGTCAGTAGTTTGCAGGACATATTTGCCTGATTCATTTCTTTCAGACCTGAAAGATCCGGGATCCGAATAAATATCTTCCGTTGACCGGTCAAACAGCACTTTCTTGCCTTTCTCCGGATGATCTGGCTGAAAGAGGATGGTTATTTCCTGTCTTGTCCTTCTCCAGTATTCAAATGTTATTGCCCTGTCACCTGTCCCCCATGAAATACCACCGTAACGGAGCCCATATTTTAAGACTTCTTCCGGGTTGCCATCAAACGGCTCCTTCAAACAGAAAAGCTGATCACGGAAATCAACCTCTTTGTTTGCATCTCCTTCATCCAGTGCTTCGACCCAATAAAGTGTGGCCGGAACATCCGCTCTCCATTGTATCGACCGTGGACCTGTTCTGACTGAACCGTGTCCTTTTGGTATATCATCGGCCAATGGCAGATCAGCAACCGTTTTGATCACATTTCCCTCAATATCCCATATTTCGGTTTTTGACGGGAAATAATAATAAGGCACAATATAAGAATAGGGCCCCTGAACCAATTGCACCATAATATATTTGCCATTGGGTGAAAGAGAAAAATCCCCGATAATTCCTGCCTCCCCCAGGTTGGTTTGAGAATTGTCAAGGTTAACCAATTTTAATTGGGTCATCAGGTAGTAATCAAATACCTCTTCATCGTATGTGTTTTGGAGTAAATCCTGGTATGTCCATACGGCCGCAACCTTTCCAGTATTCTCACTTATCACCGGACCGGTCGGTGTTGTGGGCTTTTCCGTCAGTTTTCCCCTGGACTCATCTACAGACTTGAAAATAATACCATCGCTTGCCGGCAGCCAGAGATAGGCAGAACCATACATTATATCATTTACTACCGGCTTAGTTAATGCTTTGGCTTCCATGGTATTAAGATCGATCCGCCATAACTGTATACCTTCATTTTTTGCCAGGGTGAAGGCAAGTTTTTGACCATCGGGCGACCAGCTTGTACTTGTTATCTTAACAATTTCGGGCAATCCGCTAACAGTGAATTCCTTCTTGTCTTCTACCCTCAGGAAACTTATGCTATTGTTAAAACCTGATTGGCTGCGGCTATTTATCGCAGGATTAATTCGTAAACCTCCCAGGCGTAATTCCGGCTGTGACACTTCCCCGATAGAAGGCATACTGGGTCGACCAAGCAAAACCATCCACTTTCCATCCGGAGATATCAGTGTAGAAGGAGTCAGCGGAGCATCAACCAGTTTAAGAATTTCATCTGGCGGTTCCTGGTAAGCCAGATCGATTTGTGCCCATAGAAAGCATGGAAGTCCCAATATGAATACTGTGACGACTAATAAAAACTTATTATTTTTCATCAATAATATTTTTTTAGGATAAATGAAACGTCCATGATAATATTTTCATTATTATCACAAAAGGCGATCAAAATATTGTCATAGTAAGTTACACAAGATCAATTAATTAAATATTTTCTTGTGAAATGATAACATTCATCCAGAAATTTTAATTCAATCGAATAGTAAAATGATACCTTTCTTGTGGAAAATAACTCAAATCAAATTTGGTTAAAAAATCGCATTAAATAAAATGCTATTTTTATAAATCATAAAAACATTCAACCACTAAACTTAATTTCTACGAAATGGATGAATCACGCAGAGACTTCCTAAGGACAACCGGATTAATAACCGCCGGAACATTATCAGGTTGGGCAATACTTCAGGCATGTCAGTCTGCCTCTGATAATCCTCTTAAAGACATTGCCATCATTGGCACCATCAATGAAGAAATAAAAAAAGACTGGAGAAGTGCCTTGACACAGGTTGCTGAAATCGGATATAAATACATTGAATCGGCGAGAATTTTCGGAGATGACCTCCCGGCATACAAAACGTTCCTGAAAGAGATCGATCTAACACACATTGCCGGCGGACTCGGCGTATCAGAATTCCTGGAAGATAAGACATTTGCAGCCTTTGTTCAAAAAGCCCATGACCTGGAATTCAAATATGCAGTGACATACTGGCCCTGGCTAACCGACGCATTAAATATTTCGCTTGATGAATTGAAAGAGACAGCTGACCGCCTCAATAAGATCGGTGCCAGGTGTAAGGCTGAGGGACTGATCTTTACCTGGCATAATCATGATAAAGAGTTCTGGCCGGTAGCCGGGGATACAATACCCTTTGATTATTTGCTTGCAAATACCGATCCCGATCTTGTAAAAGTAGAGATCGACCTCTATTGGATCCACAAAGGCAATGACGAACCCCTTCATTATTTTGAGAAATATCCGGGCAGATTCCCACTGGCTCATGTAAAGGATATGGATAACACTGAAGAGCGGTCATTTGAATGTGTTGGAGATGGGATCATCGATTTTCCATCCATCTTCGCCAAGGCCGAACTGGCCGGTATCAAACATCTGATCGTGGAACACGACCGGCCTGAAAATGGAATGGAATGCGCCCGGACAAGCTGGGAATATCTCCAAAGCATATTGTAATCATACCCAACACCCACCCCCACACCCTCCGATCACTGATCACCGATTTGTTTTTTGACAAATCGTGTATTAATTTTGTAGAGTTTTCCGATAAAAATCTTTTAACTAATAAACCATTTCTAAATCCCTATTAACAATGAAAAAAATCAGAACGCTTTCACTTTTGCTTATGAGTATGGCACTCATTAGCTTTGTTCTTAACTCATGTAAAACTAAAACCGGACAAAAGGAACAAGTTGAAGAAGAAATTATAGAAGAGGTTGGTCCCAATATACTTACCCAGGAAGAAATTGACGGAGGTTGGGTACTTCTTTTCGATGGAGAAACAACCACCGGTTGGAGAGGATATAACAAACCGGCCTTCCCTGATTCAGGATGGGATATTGAAGAGGCCGCCCTGCACTGTCTTGAGACAGGAACAGGAGAAGCCGGCATGGGCGGTGACATTATTTATGATAAAGAGTTTTCGAACTTTCATTTAAAATTTGAATGGAAGATTGGAACGGGCGGTAATTCGGGTGTCTTTTATCTTGGAAAAGAGGTTGAAGGCTGGCCGATATGGAAAACTGCCCCGGAAATGCAGATCCTTGATAATGAAGTACATCCCGATGCTATGCTTGGAAAGGATGGTAACCGCCAGGCAGGCTCCTTGTATGACCTGATCCCTGCTGTTCCTCAAAACGCAAAACCTGCAGGTGAATGGAACATTGGTGAGATCCTGGTTTATGATGGAACCGTTGTCCATTTTATGAATGGTGAAAAAGTGCTGGAATATCACCTCTGGACCGAAGACTGGTATGCTATGGTAAAAAACAGTAAATTCCCTGAATATCAAGAAAATTGGGCTGAAGTGGCTAAGGCAGGTCTAATAGCACTGCAGGACCACGGTCATGCAGTCTGGTACAGAAGCATAACAATTAAGGAACTCTAATTTAATCCAGGTATACTGGGTGAACTGTCAAACTATTTTCTCAAATCAGATTTAACCGCAAAGTTTTTTTGTATTTTTTGCGGTTGAATCATTCAAACTTCAGATAATGCAATCAAACAGAAGAACTTTTTTACAGCAACTATCAATAACCACAACAGGTGTTCTAGTTATGCCAGCCATATCATCATTTACATCGTGCAGTCCCGGTGACGTTTTTTTTAAAATATCCCTTGCACAATGGTCCTTGCACAGGGCTTTACATAACGGGGAAAGGGATCCGTTTAATTTTCCTGCCACAGCAAAACAGGAATTTGATATTAATGCCGTTGAATATGTGAATTCATTTTATTTCGGCAAAGAAACAGACAAGCAATACTGGACCGACCTGAAAAAGCAGTGCGACGATGAAGGCGTAAAAAGCGTGCTTATCATGTGCGATGGCCTTGGACGCCTGGGAGATCCTGATCAGGCCAAGCGTATTGAGGCAGTTGAAAACCATCATTTCTGGGTGGAAACTGCAAAATTCCTGGGATGCCATTCCATCCGCGTCAATGCTTCAAGCGAGGGATCTTATGAAGAACAAATGAAATTAGCTGCCGATGGCTTACGCAGCTTGTGCGAATTTGGTGCAGAACATAATATTTATGTGATCGTTGAGAATCATGGTGGTATTAGCAGTAATGGAGAATGGCTCTCCGGCGTGATGGAAATGGTCGATCACCCGATGGTCGGCACACTACCCGATTTTGGAAATTTCCGTATTAGCGAAGATGAGGAATATGACAGGTATAAAGGAGTAAAAGAACTCATGCCATACGCCAAAGGGGTAAGTGCCAAATCACATGTTTTTGATGAAGAGGGAAATGAAAGAAATACCGACTACAATAAAATGCTTCAGATCGTGAAAGATTCAGGATATAAGGGGTATATCGGTATTGAATTTGAAGGCGATGAACTATCAGAACCAGAAGGTATCGTGGCTACAAAGGCATTACTGGAAAAAATCAGGAAAGAATTAACATAATTATAAGAGTCAGACCCGCAGACTGGTAGACTTGTAGACTCTCAGACTGGCGACTGGCGACTTGAGGACTCTTACTGATGCTCTCTTACAAACGCTTCAATATTCTTTGCTATCTTCTCAATCAACCTTTCCCTGGCTTCAATGGAGGCCCAGGCTATGTGTGGAGTTATAATGATCTTATCCTTGTCCATTACCTTTAATAACGGGCTATCCTGACTGATGGGTTCCTTGGTCAAAACATCCAAACCGGCAGCTCCAATCAGGTTCTCATTCAGGGCTCGGACCAGGTCTGCTTCGTTAACTATACCACCCCGTCCCGTGTTGAGTAGAATAGCACATCGCCGCATCATTTTCATTTTCTCATACGTCAGCAGATTTTCAGTAAGGTCGGTTAATGGAGCGTGAATAGAGACTACGTCAGAAGTATTCAGGAGGGTATCAAGGTCGAAACGTTTATAATTGATGTTGTTGTTCCGGCCGGTGGTTGAATAAAAGACCACTTCCATCCCAAATCCTTCAGCAATTTTCGCCACTCTCCTGCCAATATTACCCAATCCAATGATCCCAAATCGTTTCCCTGCCAGCTCCCAGAACGCGGGACCATGATGCGTGAAAATATCGCTTCTGCCATATGCACTTGATCTGACATAGGCATCGTAATAGGCAAGCCTGTTAAGCAGATAGAGCAACATCGCAAACGTGGACTGAGCCACGCTATCTGTTGAATAGGCTACAACATTCTTTGTTTCAATTCCCTTCTCCCTTGCATATTCAGTATCCACGTTGTTCATCCCGGTAGCCGCGATACAGATCAGTTTCAAATCCGGCAGGGCATCGATTGTCTTTTTGTCAATCATCACCTTGTTGGTAATGATCACATCCATCCCGGCAGCCCTGTTAACTACCTCTTCGGGCAAAGTATTATCATACATTTCAATCTCTCCCAGGCGGTGGATCAAATTCAGGTTGGATACTTCACCAATCGTTTTCTTATCCAGAAATACCATCTTCATTTGCCAGTTGATTATTGGGGATTTTTATTAAGACTAAGTAAATATATAACCCAAAATTAAAAATAAATCACTTAATAAAGGAGAACCGGTAAATAAAAGTTTAGAAAGAAATTAATATTCTGTTACGCCTTAACAATGAACAATGGCCTTAGTTCAATCATATTCCCACTTGGTCACCCATGGTTCAAATAAATAAGCAATTTACTTTTTGAAGAACATTCCTGAACCCACATAGTTCATATCTGAGCTCCACTCAGGCTTCCACCAGAGACTGGTCTTGGAAGCATTTTTATCATAATCGATGAAACTGGCATTAAATCTGAAATTCTGCCATTCGCCCTGGTTCATTTTATTGAAGTAGCTAACAGGAACTGCAATTTCTACATCAAATCCGGCCCTGGTTTTGACTGTCGCAATTTGTGTTCCTTCCGGTAACCTTTCCTGTTGGTATATGGTTGGCTTACCTTTATTACCGCTTCCCGGAGCAAAAAAGAGATCAATAAAGTCATCAAATTGATTCTGGCCCCTTCCATTCGCACTTATCCTGGCTGGCCTCCCATCCATAACGATCCTTATTGCATCCTGAGACCAGAGAGATTTGTTCGAATTTGATATTACCTCATCATCCCACACTGACATGCCGATATAAATGAACTCATTGTCATGCCTGATATCAAATTCAAAACTGGCATCATAATCACCATAATAACCTCTTAAATCGCCTGTTTTTACTGAACTGGCATCCACCTTGTAGCCGAATCCCTGCCACTCATCCAGGTTCCCATCGGCCCAGATTTTTCCTATTGAAAACTGTGTATATTCCTTTTTTACCGGCATAAGGCCAATTAATGCATCCACCTGGATCTCCCTGTTGTCCTCATACTTGTAAACAAACCAGGATTTCATATACAGCGGGAGGATGTTGTCCGGATTATTTGATCCCAGAACATTTACAGGGGCACTTATGAGTTCAACAGAGTTTGGATCAACCTCCTTTTGATACCGCAGTATCTCGGGCTTAAGGTTCTTATTTTCCTCAAACTCAAAATAGACCCACATGGGATAATTATCATCGTTGGTGACCCTGATGGTAAACTCAGTATCTGAGATGTAATCCTCGTCAATGAATACTGGTTCAACCATTATCCTGTTTGCATTAATCATCTTGACCAATTCTTCGGTAACCACATCTTCATCCCAAATCCCCCCCAGAAGAAGGTTTGCCATAACCGGGCCTTCGTCAGTCATCGTGACCCAAACCACATGGTCAAATTCACCAAAATTGGGACCACGCAACGGGCTCACCCCTCCTGTCGTGGCCAGCATAAAATACTTTCCATTGTTTCGCTGGTATTTTACATAATGGTGATGATGGCCCACAAAGACTGTATGCTGTCTTTCTTCAAGTAGTTTTTCTATGTCCTTCCAATAGCCTGAATTGTCGAATAACCAGAGTGGCTGATGCATAAAAACCAGTGTCCATCTGACATCCGGATTTTCTGCCAGCACCTTATCCACATATTCAAACTGAGGTTTCTCTATTCCTCCCATATTTGAGCCCCTCATAGCTTCCTCTGAATTCAGGCAAAGGAACAATACATCTTTATAGGTAAAATGATAATATGACGGACCGTATAACTCTTTCCATATCCTGGCCATAACATCATTGATATAATCGTGATTGCCCGGAATATAGAAAAAAGGCATTTCAAGATCCTCAATAAATCCATTAAACTCTTCCCATTCACGATAAATAACCTCCTCTTCAAGGGTATATCCTTCAATCATGTCTCCGACACTGACCACAAATTCAGGCTGTAACAGATTCAGTTTTCCAACAGCATCCTCGAATATCCCGGGTCTGTGCCCACCTGTCCTGTCAGTAACAATGGCAAACTGAAAATTTTCAGGATCATTTAAAAACTCCAGGTGATTCCATGGATGAACAGTGCCTGATTGGTCGATGACAATTTCGCGGGATGAGTTCTCTTGTGAAAAAACGTTCATCGTAAAAGTGAACAGGATAACCAGGGTGAAAATTGATTTCATTTTATACAAAATGGTTGTTGGGTATTACTTATATGATCCCCAATCCAGGGATAACCCTACAAAGATTATAACTTTCCGGATTTAAGATAATCATTAATCTCCTTTTATCAATTGTTTAACAAACTATTAGCTGTTTTGTTGGATGAGTAATTTCTTATCTTTAAAAAGATTTTATCCAATCTTTACCCTATGAAAGCATTCCAGGATTTTTACCCCGAAGATCTCAGTCACTGTTATGGATGCGGACGGCTTAATGAACATGGATACCAGATCAAATCCTATTGGGATGGAGATGAATCTGTATGTCATTTCAAACCATCCCACTTTCATACTGCCATTCCCGGATTTGTATATGGTGGACTACTGGCATCACTTATTGACTGTCACAGCACTGGGACTGCTGCAGCTGCCAAATACAGGGAAGAAAACAGGCCAATGGAAAGCCTTCCTGCCTTCCGGTTTGTTACCGCATCACTCAAAGTAGATTATTTAAAACCTACTCCCCTGGATACTACCCTGGAACTGCGGGGCCGTGTGAAGGAAATAAAAGGCCGCAAGGTAACTGTTGAGGTTGACCTGATAGCTCACGCTAAAATCTGCGTTAAAGGGGAGGTCGTTACGGTACAGATACCAGAGCATATCAAGTCATTCGGGGAAAAAGAGTAAAGCCCTCCTGTATTTTATTATGGTTAAGTTTTTAACGGGGTCTGCTAATAAAACCGGGCACCGTAATCATACAGATTTGCGCCCGATTTTTGTTGTTTCCCAGAGTTCCAGACGCACCTCAGAAGTGGCTTTTCAGCCTCGATATATGCTAGTTTTTGGCAACCCATCTATATCAAAGATAGCTCCTTTTTTCTTTTAATTGAAGGGATTTTATGTGTTTGTTTTTTCAGTTAAAGAAGGCTCAGTTAAAAGAAAAAATCAGTAATCTCCGTTCGCAGCATTCCACCTTCCCTGCAGGCCTCGCCCTGCTGCTCTCTCCCCCTGGCCGGCCCTTCAGTTGTTTCCCCCTGGCGGGGTAAACAACGCCAAGACTATTTTACATAATGCTTCACTATAGGCGCAACTGGTTCTCTCCTGGCTTACCTTAACAGGTCCTGGATACATACAATACACCAGGTTAAGCAGGTGATCTCTGTGGTTAACCTATAGTGTGTCACTATGTAAAATAGCCCCGCGCCAACCCGCTTTGTGTTCATCCAAAACAATCAAAACCACAAAAAAAGCCAGGCAAAGATAAGCGAGCTTCCCACAAGCCCGACCCGATAAAAAAGCAAGGATGTTACAGAGCTCTTCAGCCTGCCGGCAGAAGAGTCCTTGCATTTTTGCCACAGCTCGCTTGCCAGGCCGCTTTCTTTTTTTGCCGTTTTTTTCTTTTGAAGTAAGTGAGCAACGGGTGGATTAAAACATTCCTGGCCTTAATCACCGGCTTAGGCACCTCCTTAAGCCGTGGGCAGGCAAGTGTCAAGGTTCCCGAAGGGATCCGCCGGAGGGCGGACGTGACCTTGACTGAGCGATGGGGCTGGCTTATCTTGCCTGGGCCGGTGTTAAGGCATTTCTGCCACCAGCAGTGGCAGATTTTGAAGATGCTATATCTCCAACTGGTGGTTGGAGATTTTCCGGATGTCATTTCATTTCTCGCACCGATGGTGCAAATTTTATAAGTGCCACTGAACTAGGCATTATCGTGCGTCAGCGAGCGGCTATTTAACATAATGGCCTTATAAGACGCGGCCCTGATTTCAGGATAACCGATTGGTCAGTCACTGCCTGACCTTTTGTAAAATTCACCAGGGTGTGTACCACCGTGCTCTTATAAGAAGCCGTTATGTTAAATAGTCTTGGCCGTTGTTTTGCCCACCAAAAGGCAAAACAACAGAAGGGTCGGCGCGGTGAACAAAACAAAAGACCGTGCAAGCCTTGAGCAAAGCGAGAGGCGGGGATTTTGTTTTGTGGGGCGGTGGTCCTGGTATCACAGATTGTGACACGTACGTTTAAGGTCGCAATATCCGGCCTTAGATCTGCTCCAGGGGATGGTACTTCTCCAGCTTACTCTGCAGGTTATCCAGGTTGCTGAGCTGGTAGCGCTCGGTGGAGCTTACATACTTATGCCCGGCCATGTATTGCACCTGGCGGAGGTTGTAGTTTTTCAGCCAGTGGGTGATCACACTGGCCCGGATCTGTTTGGGATTATAGATCTCCGGGTGGGTTTTTCTGATCTTCCGGAACATATGCAGCAGGCTGTGTTTTATGTTCTCACAACCGTTTATACTCATAAAAAGCTGGTCCTCGAGCCTGGCCTGATCGATCCTGTCAGGCTTACGTGCCGGCCTGGCTTTGCGTATATCACTCAGGATCTGTGGCCTGATCTCCGATACATATTCCGCCAGCTCCAGGATCTGGAAGGGTTTCAGATCAAGGACCCGGCTGTTGGTTCTTCGGGTCCCGGGGATGTGGATCCTGCCCTGCCTTAATCTAAGGTGAGCGGGCTCCATCCGCTGCAGCTCCCCGGTGGTGATGCCCTGGTAAACAAAAAGGCCCAGGATAACCTTATTGCGTTTGTCCCTTAAGTTATCGGTATTGTAGTTTTTATAAAGATCTTCAAGTTCCTGGTAAGCTTTTATCCCGAAGGGGAGTTTCTGCCGGATACCTCTCAGGTAAAGGTTCAATGCCGGGTTGATAACGCCACAGTCCTGTTTTTTCAGGTATTCATAATAGCTGCGGATGCTTCTGAGCATGCTGTTGATATGCTTTTTGCTCTTGCCTTCCAGCCGGCAGTGATCGATAAAGTTCAGCATATCGTTATACCTGGCCTGTTCCACCGGCAGGTTTTCGCTCTCAAGCCATTTCAAAAAGTACCCGGTATAGTTTAACTTCTGGCGCACTGTATTCTCAGCGTTTCCAAGCTCTTCCAGGTGGCGTTTAAAACCTCTCAACCGCAACTTTATCTCTTTGCTGAAGGTATATTCAGGATATCTGCTCATTGGCTATATGGGTGTAGATTTGCGTTGATTCAAGCGAACTGTGACCCAGGAACTGGCTGATTTCTTCCAACCCCATCCCCGACTGCAGAAGGTGGGTGGCTATGGAGTGGCGTAGGGTATGTAATCCTACCTCTTTGTGTATGCCGGCAGCCCTGGCCAGCAACTGGACCCTTCCGATGATCTGGTTGCCGCACAGGCGCTTTACCTGCATGCTCAAAAACAAAGCATCATGCCTGGTATTCTTAAAACTCAGTATCTTCTCCCTGGCCACCTGGATATAGTTTATCACATCTTCCTTTACCGCCTCTGTCATGGGAACATAACGCTCCCGGTAGTTTTTGCCCTTTCTTACATAAACCAGCTTTTCTTTTAACAGGATATCCGGCACATTAAGCGCTGCACCCTCACTCCTGCGAAGGCCACAACCATAGTAGATACCCAGCATGGCACGGTCACGCGATCCCAGCAGCTCTGCATGCGCTTCGCTTACCGTGCCACAGGCCCTGTACATGGCCTGCACCTCAGATGTGGTAAGGATGATTCTTGGAGTGGATGTAACAGCCTGGTGTGGCAGGTCTATCTCAATAATCCCTTTGCCGCTCTCCTGCAGGTAACGGCTGAAGCGTTTCAGGGCATTGATATTACCGTTGATGTAATGATCCGACAGGCCACCCGGTCTCCTTTTATTAGGCCGCCGCTGCAGGTAACTAAAATAGGACCTGATCACCCGGCCATCGATCTGGCCCAGGTCTTTTATAGGCGTTGGCCGGAGCCAGTCAAAAAAATCCCGTACGTAGTTAGCGGATGTATAGACCGTTGTATCGGCATATCCCATGGTGATAAGCCATTTCTCAAAGTCCTCCTGCAGTATGATGTTTATATCCATTAGGATGGTATTTTTAACCCCCTGCCTTGCATTTCAGTGGACTACTGGACCACTGCCCGTATCTTGCTCGTTTCCTTAGAGTTGAGTGGTCTATTTTGCCCGTAGACCACCTGTAACCCACCCGGACCACTCGTTTTTTGTTTCAGATCCTCCAGGACTTCGTCCAGGACACTGCTTACCGAGGATTCCAGGTTATGGTATTCGTCCATGGCCGCTACCTCATACTCAAAGCCCGTCTTAAAACGGTTGCCGCCGGTGATCTTTACCAGTCCATAAGTGGTAAGGCTGTACAGGTAGCGCTTTACCTTGCTCGGGTGCATCCTAAAAGCTTCACGCACCTGTTTGGCATAGAAGTTTTCCTTACTGTTTGCCACCAGCCACTTTTTAAGGGATTCAAAAAAACTGCGCTCTGCCTTGCTCAGTTCATCGGACTTGGCCAGCAGAACATCCCTTAGCAGGTGGTTAGCCCAGCGGATATCCTCCAGGCTGGTCTCGATGTAACGCTCACCGCTCTCAGGATCCGTTTTTACTTCCCGTTGCCACTGGTGGTAAAACGTGATGGTCTCTATGACGGCCAGGTAGTGGGCATTGGTCCGGAGCGGCTTAAAAACATATTCCGGGAGTTTTAGATATTCAGCATAAGTGTTCCGGACGGGGATGGGTTTCAGGAGCGTTTGCATGTCCTTAAAAAGCTCCTTCAGTTCATTTTCTTTCCGGGTGTCGATCCTCCCGGCAGACAGCTTTCTTTGGTACTCCATGATCTGCTCTTTATGTTCACGGCTACCATCCAGGTAGATCAGCAGCGAGCGGTTGGCATTGTCCTCATAAAGCCTTTCCCTGGTTGTGGTACCGGCAAGGCATATCGGCCCTTCCACCCTCAGGGTGATGGTCTTCAGGTTGCCCTTGCTGTCCTTGATCGGGATCGTCTTGGATATCTTTCGCTTGGTCTGCAGTTCCCTTAAAGGATAAAGGACTTGTTCCGCCCCGTCCATATCCTCGATAAGCACCAGCTTGTTCTTTAATTCCTTGCGGTCGAAGTAATAAAAAGCGTTCTCGCTCAGTATGGTTATCTCCAGCTTGTCCTGCTCTGGGATCAGCTCGGCGATCTTCTCCTGCAGGTAGGTCTTGCCCGTTCCCGAGGACCCCAGGCTGATAACATGCAGGGGCTGGTCCCGGAGTCTCGAAGTAAAGACCAGGTACATCAGCAGGCTGTTGTTTTTCTCCCCTACTATACCCGTACCGGATATATCCCTGCCGGTGCGCTCCATCAGGTTGTCGGATTTAAGGTAACTGATCGCTTTTACTTTGCGCTGCTCAGTCAGCTGCCTGGACTGCGGCTTTTCCTCTTTCAGGCTTTCTATGCGACTGATCCGGTACTGCTCGATCCGCTCGGTCAGCTCGGCCAGGGCCCGCCTTATCGTATTGCTGCTTGCCTCCAGCTGCTCGCTGGCCTTTTGAATGAACTTTTCCAGGTAATCACTGTGGTACAGATCCAGGGTGTGCCTGATAGAGTGCAGCGGATCCGTCATGTCGCTGCGGCTGATCTTTATAGTCAGCCTGAGCCTGTCCAACTGCTGAAGGTTTACCCCGCCCAGGATAACCATTTTAAGATCCCCTGTAGTAAAAGTGATAAACTCGGGATTGCGAGTATTGAAAATACCGGCTGGCACCGCCGGATCCTGTGGCATACTCTGATCACCGTCTTGCTCTTTTTCAGTTAAACCGGTCTCAGTTAAAAGAAAAGATTTGCGGGTTTCCAGGAGGTGGGTGAAGATTTCCGCACTATGGGCCACCGACAGGCTGTTTACATCCTCTCCTTCGGGCGTTTCAATCCCTGTGAGTTTGACTTCCGGAAGAAGCCCGCTCAGCTCCCCCTGGTACTTCTGCATGGCTTCCCTGCCGGTTTTGTCCCCGTCAAAAAAGAAGGTAATCTCCTCCAGACCCGTCAGGCCCCTGATCGCTTCCTGGTGCTCATGTGTAAACCCGTTGGTGCCGTAGCAGGCCAGAATCTCATACTGGTTTGTTATTTCAGGTAGCTGTAAAAGCGTTGCTGCATCTATGATCGCCTCGGTAAGAATTAACCGCTTTGCTCCGGGATCCGGGTAGCCGGGATAAAGGCCCCGGCGGTTTTTTAGGTAAAAATGTTTGCCGGATCCGTCCCTGTTTTCCTTTATGCCCCGGCCGTAAAGGCTTACGATCCTTCCCTCTGCACTTTTAATCGGGAAGATAATACAGTCCTTGGCAAAACAGGTGTAGGTCCTGCCGCTGCCGTTGGGCACACTCCCTTTGTAGGGGATCAGCATCCCGGCAGAGAGCCAGTCTTTTATTTCTCCTTCGCTCAGCTTGCCCCCATGGTGGTACTGCCCGGAGTTGTAGCCCATCTCCAGGAGTTCATAGTCCAGGTTCCTGGCCTGCAGGTATTCCTTCGGGCGTTTGCTGATGGGACTGTGAAGGCCATTGGTAAAACTCTCAAAGATCCTGGTCAGGATCCCGGGATCATTTTCTTTTAACTGAGTGGAAGATTTTACCGGCCTGGAGTTGATTGGCTGTAACCCGCTGCATAATTCAGCTGATTTTAAAATACCCTTGTGTTTATCGCCCTCCTTCAGGCAGCAGAACTCGATGGCATCACCGCTCTTTCCACAACCAAAGCAATGAAAAGAGTTGGTGTCGGGGTAGATCCTCATGCTGGCAGTCTCTTCCTCATGGAAGGGGCATCTAAGCATGTTGCCCCGATCGGCTTTTAAGTGGTAGTGGTTCAGAACAGTGTGGATGGTTAACCTGGATTTTATCTCTTTAATTTCCATTTGATAAAAAATGTTAATAAAATTTTCATATGATAAATACCTCACAAATCTAACCCATTCATATTATCGATGCAAGTATAATACAAATTGTTTTTAACTTATTTATCACCTATTTTTGCAATGGATTAGTATATAACTCATAAATCTGATATATTTATGGCTTTTTCGGAAAGATTGGCTTACGCCAGAAAACAGAAAAAAATAAAACAAGCTGACCTTGGTAAGCTTGTAGGAACCTCCGGGGATATAATTGGCAAGTACGAAAGAGGGGAAAACATTCCTTCTATTGAAGTTGCTGCAAGAATAGCCGATGCATTAGGTGTTACACTGGATTACCTGGTTAAGGATGGCGAGTATGAACATATTGATAACAACACCCTTAAAAGATTGAAGGATATTGAAAAACTGGATCAAAATACCAAGTCAAAAATTTTTGATATTATTGACACGTATCTGAGGGATTTTAAAACCAGGCAGGCGTATGCCGGCTAAAAACGATCTGTAAATGCAAAGAGTAGTAATTGACATACCGGATAATAAAGTAAATTTCTTCCTGGAACTTGTGAAAAACCTGGGCTTTAAAAAAGTTAAAAGGCTTTCTGACAAGCAAAAGGAGTTCATGGACGACTTGAAGCATTCCCTGGAGCAGGTTAAACTGCACCAGGAAGGTAAAATCAAACTACAATCGGCTGAAGATTTCTTAAATGAGCTTTAGTATAGTTGTTACCGACGGATTTAAAAAGCATGCCAAAAGCATAGCTAAAAAACATCCTTCTCTTAAATCCGACCTTAAAGACCTGGTAGATTCTCTTGAAAAAGATCCCGTACAAGGAGATCCTCTTGGCAAGGATTGCTATAAAATACGCATGGCTATTACTTCAAAAGGTAAGGGTAAATCCGGGGGAGCACGGATTATAACCTGCGTTAAAATAGTAGAGAATACCGTCTACCTGCTGACCATTTACGACAAATCAGACAAAGAAACTGTTTCCGATAAGGAACTTGATATTCTGCTAAAACTGGCTGGGTTATTATAAAACAAAATACCAGAGTATAGTATTGATGGTTTTTAATTCTGATACTTGATTCCCAATGTAACTAGCACTTTAACAAGCACTCCATCTTTTATACCTGGCTTCCACTTTGGCATTTTTTTTACAATAAACGCCGTTTCCTTATTAAGTTTTTTATCAGCACTTGAAATTATTTTAAAATTTGATATTGAACCAACCGTATCAATAACTATCTGATAATACACAGATTGACACTTCTCATTATTTTCACAAATAGAAATCCTCGATGTACTTTTATAAAAATCAATCAATCCTTCCTTTCCACCTGGAAATTCAGGTTGTTGATCAACTTTAATATATATCTCAGATTTATTTGCACTCTGGCTTTCATCAACAAATACAATAGTATCACTTTGTGCTTTAGCTGCAATATTTAACAATACAAAAGCAACCTGTAATACACCATTAATCAATAATTTATAATGCTTAGCTTTTATTAAAATTCCTAACATTTTTTGCAAATTCGTTATTAGTTACAGTAGATATAATGGCCAAAACATAAAGGCCCACCGGTACCAGAAAAACAGATCCTTCTATGCGCCAGTTATAATTCCAAAGAAGAAAAACTAAAAGGCAGGAAGCCGCAAAAAAAACAATGATAGATATTAAAGGCATGTACCTATTCTCTGCCTTAATATCAGAGATTTCATATTTTATTTTGTGTTTGCATTTTCTGCAAGTCGTTTCTATGTAAGATCCATATCGCATCTTAATATCGATTCTATCAGTCCCATTGATTCTTATAGAATTTCGTTGGGAACAATTCTTACAATATACGACAAGCTGCATTGCATTAAAACTTAGCGCCCGTACATAAGTTGCTGATATTCTCTTGACAATTGCTGAATGCTTTTGCCACTCCCTTTATTAGCATGTAGGAAGGCATTCCAAGAATTTTTAATTGAGTTTTGAGCTTTGCCAAAAGCAGGACTGAACGTGCGACCAACTGTTCTATTTGCTGATCTGGTTAACGCATTGCTTCCACGAGAAAGAGCTCCAGTAGACCCAGGTAGTAAATTACCAAAATATCCACCTCCCAATCCATACCAGAATGCTTTATCAGTACCCCACTTTTCAACATATTCTCTATAGGCAGTTTGGCCTGCAACAGGACCAGCATTTCCCGATGATTCTCTTGCTGCTACCTGATCACCTAATGATGTTCCCTTTAATTTATGTCTTGTGACTAAATCCGCTGCAGTATATTCATACCCAGATTCAGAATTATACCCTTCTGGCAAATCAGCTACTGGATCATAGGCTGAAACTAAAGTACCTTGGGAAGTTGGTGTGACGAATACTTCTGCACCTTCAATAATAGCGGTAATAGTGTTGCCATTTTTAGTTGTGACAGGGCTACCATCATCATTAATAAAGTTCACTATTTGGGATTTATTGCCGCCAACGTCACTAACCATTGTAAGTACTCCTGTTGCAATGTTGTAGGAATATGTAGAATCTCCATTAATATCAATATTCAAAATAGGGTTGTTATTTGCATAATGATAGGGAGACCAATGACTAAAGTCTTCTGCGTATCTATCTATTGTATGGAACCGTCCTAACTGGGGATCATAGAACCTCGCTCCATAATCATACAAATTAATATTTGTGGGCATAAAAATAAATAATGAGTATCGGGTGTTATACCTAAAATTCGTTTTTGTAACTGACACAGGCAATTAGTAGCCTGTCAAATAATTTTTCACCAAAGTATCTTCTATTATACTTATAGCAAAACTCATTGAGGTAGCCTTGTAAATACT